>QKIO01000171.1 GCA_003251015.1 Bacteroidales bacterium | reverse complement strand
ACACCCAATAAATTATTCTGATACTTATCAAACAGATGAACCGCTTCCTCATAATTACGAGCCAACAGTATTTTCGGACGGCCACGCATGCGCAACCCTCTATGATGATCGTTAAGTCCTTCATCCATAAAATTACGACTCTGAGACAAAACCAAACGGTAAATGAGAGGTAAATAACTCGAATAAAACCGAACTGAATCTTCTACCAAAAGAATGGCTTGCACACCAACCTCCAACACATCAAAAGCCGCATTCATACTATCTTCAATCAGTTTAATAATAGCCAACATGATATCGGCATTACCTAACCAACAAAAAACATAATCAATAGACGACGTATCTTCTTTGCTTAAAAACAAAGAAACCTCCCTTGAGAAAGGAGTTAATACAACAACTGGAATATCTGGATATTGAGTTTTTAATACTTTAGAGAACTTAAACACATCAGTACCTCCAACACTCAACATGGTAATAACCAAATCAAAATTAGTTGTGCTTAATGCCTGCAAAGCCTCTTCAGAACTATCAACATGCATAAAAATAGGGGAATGACGAAGGTTTAAGGAGCTGTATTCGTCAAACAACTGTTCGTCTATCCGCCCATCTTCCTCAAGCATAAACGCATCGTAAGAGCTGCAAATAAGCAGGACTTTATGTATTCTACATTGCATTAAATGATTAAACGATATTTCGTGGGAGGAGGTAAATAGGGATGAAATATTTTTCATGTAAAATGAATTAGGATTTCAATTTAATAAAAAAAGCACAAAAAAAGGGACTATCATAAGACAGTCCCTCTTTTTTAAAATCTATAACAAACCTATTTAACCATCTCAGCTTTTGGGGCTGCAGAATAATTAATTTTTAATGCCGAAGCTTTTCTTAAGGCTTGCTTAATATCAGTAATAATGCCCATAGGACATTCTCTATCTGCCTTAATAGATGTAGTCATCTTAGGTTGATCCGCTTCCTTCATCGCATCCCTAGCTTGAACAATATAGCTTTGAATGTCAGGAACAGATGCAAACTGATCATTTAACTGAACACGAGGTTCATCGCCAAAAAGTCCTTGAAATGATTTGGTTGGCACACCTACATAAATAAAGGTTACCAACTCTTTCTTCTCTAACTTTTCAAGCTCTGTAGCCTCTGCTGCTCGTACAGTCACCTTTAAATCTACCTCTTTCATCGTGGTACTAACCATGAAAAAGAATAATAGCATGAACACAATATCAGGAAGTGAAGCTGTATTGATAGCAGGCTGTCCGCCCTTTTTGTTTTTTCTAAACTTTGCCATTATTTTGCTCCTCCTCCAATATTTTTAGGTTCAGCTTCTGAAATTCGTTGAGCATATATTTCTCTAATGGCTGATTGCTCAGCATCACTTAGATCTTTATAGTCCTTTCTGAATTTTCTTTTAGCTAAATCTTGACGTAGCTCAGAATAAGCTCGTTGAAGCTCATTTTGAACCATCAAATAGGTTTGAAATTCGGTTCCACGGTCATTCTGCAGGGAAATCACTCCTTTGGTCACATCCACCAATCCAAAAAACTCCACCTCTGTTGGTTTCATTTCAGGCATTGTCTCAAGACGTAAAGGATTTTCAATAAATTCTTTGGTCGCCTCAGTCAACTCTTCCATCCTCATTGGTCTACCTTCTACCAACAACTGATTTTGGCTGTTAACTAACACCGAAAACACATTTCTCTCTTTAATAGGAGGTGCATCATCTTGTTGAGCCTCTTGAATAGGAGGCAGCAAACGTGCTATACCAGTATCAGTATCCATGGTTGTAGTAACAAGAAAGAAGATAAGTAACAAGAAGGCTATATCAGCCATTGACCCCGCATTAACTTCAGGTATTTCTCTTTTTGCCATAATACAAATAAGATTTAATTATCCCTCTCGAAAGAGGGATAATTATTATTTAAACAATCGAGATAGTTCAGAATAAAGAATAGATGTAAACACCACTCCTAACAAAATGTACGTTCCAAACAATAATGTGTCAGCAAAGATTAACATGCTAGGCACATTATCAGCACCTTGATATCCTATGATTTTTAATGGTGTAGCATCAGCTAATCCATAACACACAACAGTAACAACCAACATCAAACCAAGTGACATAAGTGTACGTACCGCGTTTTTTGGATTCAAAACCAAATTAACAACTTCAAAGATCAAGGCAAGTCCTACTGCCACAAAAATCAAAACAATTGCCCAATTGATAAAAGAATCAGTATATATAGGCGTTTGATAAGTTGCATCAGCAACATCACCTCCTAAAAAGAATAACCCAGCAAAAATAAGAGTTATAGCTAATAAGATGTAAAGTGTATAATTTAATATCTTTGATAACTTAGTCATAATACTAATTATTTTTTCATATTATATTTCACCAAAATATCTAACAATGTAATAGAAGCATCTTCCATTGTATTTACAATGCCATCAATTTTAGATACTAAATAATTGTAGAATACTTGTAGAATAATTGCAACGATCAAACCACCAACGGTTGTAATCAAAGCTACTTTAATACCACCAGCTACTGCAGATGCAGAAATAGTACCCATAGCTTGGATATTATCGAAAGCTTCAATCATACCAATTACAGTACCCATGAAACCTAACATCGGAGCCAATGCGATAAACAAAGAAATCCAAGTTAATCCTTTTTCTAACAATCCCATTTGAACAGAACCGTAAGAAATAACAGATTTCTCTACTACATCAATACCTTCATCAAAACGGTCTAAACCTTGATAGAAGATAGATGCTACAGGACCTCTGCTGTTGCGACAAACTTCTTTAGCTGCTTCAACGCCACCGTTGTTAAGTGCATCTTCGATAGATTGAAGTAACTTCTTAGTGTTTGTAGACGCTAAGTTCAAATAAATAATTCTTTCGATACAAATAGCTAAACCAAAGATTAAAGCTAACAATACAAAACTCATAAAGATGGCACCACCTTCGATGAATTTAGCCTTGATGGCTTTGTGAATTCCTTTTGGAGCTTCTTGCTCAACAACTTCAGTAGTTTCCGCTGCTGGTGCAGCATTCTCATCCGCCGCCGTTACAGCAGCTTCTGTAGCCTCTGCAGGCTGTTCTGTTGCAGCTCCTTGAGCTGACTCTTCTCCCTGAGCACAAATGGTAGTTGCACCAAAACTCAGCATTCCAATTACCGCTAAAAACGCAAATAGCTTTTTCATAGTCTGTTAAAAATTTTGATTCGTATTATTCTGTTAATACTCAAAAACAGTGATTAACTACATCGTCCAACACCTTTGTTTTTGGAGTGTTTTAGATGAATAATTTTATTTTTTTTAGGGCTGCAAAATACGAAAAAATTAGCAAATACAAACTTTCTAAATATTTATTTCGCCCCTTATTGACTTATTTAAACTCGTTATGATATCTGATTTGTCTTGCATGTTGGCTAACAAGAACATGAGTTTTGTTAATGCAGCTTCTGTGGTACTATCATAACCACTCACTACACCTATATCTAACAAAACGGAACCTGTTTGGTATTGATGCATATCTACAGCACCTGCCACACATTGCGTTACGTTTAAAACCGTGATATCCTTATCAATAGCTCTTTTCAACTCATCTAAAAACCACTGCTGCGCAAGTCCATTGCCAGAACCGTACGTCTCCAAAACAACTCCTTTTAATTCTGGAGCATTAAGAATAGAATGTACAACTTGTTTATTAATGCCTGGAAAAAGCTTTAATACAACAATATTATCATCCATTTCTTTATACACTTTTAAAGGTGAAGTATAGTCTCCACTTAGAATATGAGCGCGATGGTATTTTAAAAGCACACCAGCTTCGGCGATGGGAGGATAATTAACCGATTTAAAGGCGTTAAAGTTATCTGCATCGTACTTGGTTGTGCGATTTCCTCTATATAACTCATTTTGAAAATAGATGCTCACTTCAGGAACCATGGCTTTCTCATTCTCATAAGCCGCAGCAATTTCTAGTGCCGAAATAACATTTTCTTTTCCATCGGTACGTAACATGCCTAGAGGCAATTGACTACCTGTTAACACCACAGGCTTTGTTAAGTTTTCTAACATAAAACTTAAGGCACTGGCTGTATAGGCCATTGTATCTGTTCCATGAAGAATTACAAACCCATCGTACCTATGGTAATTCTTCTCTATAAAACCAACCAACTTAATCCATACACTAGGGCTCATATTCGATGAGTCAATCAAGGGACTAAACGAAAGAAAGTTAACGTTAAAATCGAAACGACTAATTTCTGGGATTAAATCAATAATATGCCTAAAATCACAAGGAACCAACTGGCCATACTTATCTACGGTCATCCCAATGGTACCTCCTGTATAAATAATTAAAATATGGCGATTTTTCACAAACAGACAGTTTTATAAATTAAATAGCTTCTGGGCGTTTTGAGTGGTGATAACATCAACCTCATCAAAAGTACAGCCATAAACACCAGCTAAAGTAGTAGCAACATGAGTTAGATAAGAAGGTTCATTACGACGGCCACGATAAGGCACTGGAGCTAAATAAGGGGCATCCGTTTCTAATACGAGCCTTGAAATATCAACATTAGTGAGCACTTCACGCAACGAACTATTTTTAAAAGTCACCACCCCATTGATACCTAACATAAACTGCGGGTAACTCATAATGGTAGCTGCATCCTGAGCCGAGCCAGTAAAACTATGAAACACACCTCTTAAATCGGCATCCATCTGACGCTCTACGACTTCAAAAACCTCTTTAAAAGCATCCCGACAATGAATGACCACAGGTAACTTAAGCTGTTTGGCAAGCACCAATTGCTTTTCAAACACAACAATTTGTTGGCTCAAAAATGTTTTATCCCAATATAAATCAATTCCAATCTCCCCCACAGCCACATAAGACCTGTTTTGAAACTGAGACAACACCTCATCCAGAGGTTTTTGATAATTCGCATCCACGGAAGTGGGATGCAAACCCATCATAGACTTACAAAACGTAGGATAAAGCATTTCTACGCGATGCATGGCGCCCATAGTAGAAACATCCACATTGGGCATTAAAACCTGCGTAACACCGGCTTCTTTGGCATTTAAAACAACCTGTTCTAAGTCTGAATCAAACTCAGAAAGATAAATATGAGAATGTGTATCAATCAACTATTCAACAATTTAAACTATTAATACTACACCACACCTTGTGCAATCATGGCATCAGCCACTTTCACAAAACCTCCAATATTAGCTCCTTTGATGTAGTTAATTTTTCCTGATGGCTCTGTACCATACTTCACACAAGTCACATGAATATTTTTCATAATCGCATGTAAACGCTCATCAACCTCTTCTTTAGACCAGTTTAAACGAATGCTATTTTGTGACATCTCCAAACCTGAAACCGACACACCACCAGCATTTACAGCTTTTCCAGGTGCAAACAAAATATGCTCAGCGGCATAATAAGCAGCTTCAGAAGTACAACCCATATTAGACGCTTCGGCTATCAACAAACAACCATTCGCTATCAACATCTTAGCATCCTCTAAATTCAACTCATTTTGTATAGCGCAAGGAATGGCTATATCTACTTTTTGACACCACGGCCTTTTCCCAACAAAGAACTCTCCACCAAACCGTTCTACATAGGGACTTACCACGTCTTGATTGGAAGCGCGTAACTCCAACATATATTCGATTTTACTGGCATCAAGGCCATCCGCATCGTAAATATAACCATCAGGACCTGAGATGGTCACTACTTTAGCTCCCAACTCCACAGCTTTAAGAGCTGCGCCCCAAGCTACATTACCAAATCCTGAGAGCGCAATTGTTTTTCC
>QKIO01000036.1 GCA_003251015.1 Bacteroidales bacterium | reverse complement strand
TGTTGCTCATATTTCTAACGCTTTGGGCACCATCAACCCAATAAAACACATTATACAAACATGCCATGCTCATAACATACCTGTGATGATTGATGGCGCACAAGCCATTCAGCACGTGAAGATAGATGTGCAAGCATTAGATTGTGATTTTTATGTGTTTAGTGGACACAAACTGTACGGCCCAACTGGCATTGGCGTATTGTATGGCAAGGAAGAATGGCTCAATAAAATGGTGCCTTATCAAGGTGGTGGTGAAATGATTCAAACCGTATCGTTTAGCGGAACCTCCTTTAAACCACCTTTAACGAGTTACCCTACAAATTTGAAGCAGGCACCCCCGATTATAGCGGCGCCATTGGCTTGGGCGCAGCTATTGATTACGTTGAATCCATCGGTTTAGAAAACATCGCCTTATATGAGCAATTACTACTTGAGTACGCCACCGAAAAACTATTAACCATTCCCGATTTAAAGATATATGGCACCGCTCAACACAAAGCAAGTCTAATCTCATTTTTAGTTGGTAACATTCACCCCTACGACATGGGGATGATGCTTGATAAGATGGGCATTGCAGTGCGAACAGGCCATCACTGCGCACAACCATTGATGTTACGTTACAACATACCAGGGACTGTGCGTGCTTCATTTGGCATGTATAATACCTTTGATGAGATTGACCGTTTGGTGGCTGGTGTTTTGAAGGTGAGCCAGATGTTTGCTTGATTCCAATAAAAACCTCATTTTTGCAATAAAAATAGTTAGCATGACCATTAACGAAATACAAAACGATATAATAGAGGAGTTTGGCGCCTTTGAAGATTGGATGGATAAATACGCCTACCTCATCGAAATTGGAAACGACTTAGAAGGTTACCAAGAAGAATGGCGCTTAAATCAAAACCTGATTGAAGGTTGTCAATCTAGAGTGTGGTTACATGCCGAATTAGTAGATGGCAAAATTATTTACAAGGCAGATAGTGACGCCATCATTGTAAAAGGCATTGTGGCACTACTAGTTAGAGCACTCACCAATCAAACACCCGACGATATATTAGCCAACGACCTATATTTTGTTGAAAAAGTGGGTTTGAAAGAACACTTATCACCAACACGCTCAAACGGATTGGTTGCTATGATAAAGCAAATGCGTTTGTACGCGATGGCTTTTAAAGCGAAAATGGGATAAACAATGAACACCATCTGTTGTTCTACTAAAAAAACGAATCATGGGAAATGAATTTTTACAATTGGAAAGTGAAATCATCAACGTTATAAAAACCGTTTTTGATCCTGAGATTCCAGTTAACGTATACGATTTAGGTTTGATATATGAGATTAATGTCAACGAAGACAACCACGTGCAAATAGTGATGACCTTAACATCTCCAAACTGCCCAGTGGCCGAATCGTTACCAGAAGAAGTACACGACAAAGTATCGGCCGTAGAGGGCGTAAAAAGCGTGGAGTTAAACCTAACCTTCGACCCACCTTGGACTAAGGATATGTTAACCGAAGAAGCCTTACTAGAACTAGGCCTTCTCTAAAAAATAAAGGTGTTTCTCAATCATTGCGAAACACTTTTTTTAGTATTTCACAACTCATTTCTCACAACATGTACATCAACCTCGCTTTTACTTATCCTAAAAATAACATCCGTATTGGATTTGGATTATTAACCATCGCTTTTGCTATTGGTAACTTTTGGTTGCAATGGTCGAATCGAGGCACTGCTGACGCCTTCGATTTTCTATATTTCTTTATTTTTATTTTGTTAGGATACTTATACGCTTCCATGGGTATGGGCAAAAACCCACTCTCCTTTTTGGGTAAATCATTTCTATTTATTGATGACCAACACATCAAACTAAAGGCAACTCTTTTTGGTAAAGAAATCATAACCCTTTGGGACGATGTAAACCAAGTACAAATTAAGGCAAACACCATTGTTTTGTTTTTGCCAAATAGTGACACACTGGAGATAGGTACCGATAAGATGACCGATGAAGACCTTCGTTTGTGCAAATCTACCCTTATAAACCTTTGCAAAACCAAAGAAATTAAACTCGCCTAATGTCATTGACGGCAAACACAAATGCTCAGCTCATCAAAGAAGAAGCCCTGCGATTGGGCTTCTCCGACATTGGATTTGCCAAAGCAGAACACCTTGCCGAAGAAGAACCTTTTTTAAAACAATGGCTAGATAATGACCGTGAAGCAGGCATGTCTTATATGCGCAATCATTTCGAGAAACGCGTTGACCCTACTCTTTTGGTTGATGATGCCAAAACCATCATATCAGTCCTTTTAAACTACACTCCCCAAACCCTACAACAAGATGAGTTGGCACCTCGCATTGCCCGTTATGCGTATGGGGAAGATTATCATTTTGTGATAAAAGAAAAACTGGCCTTACTACTCACATTTATCCAACAAACTATTTTTGATGATCTACAAGGAAGGTGTTTTACCGACTCAGCCCCCCTCTTAGATAGGGCTTGGGCAAAGCGAAGTGGTTTAGGTTGGATAGGTAAAAACACCAATCTCATCCACAAGAAACTGGGGAGTTATGTTTTTATAGGCGAATTGGTGATAAACAAAGAATTACCAGTTGACACCCCCATCCAAGAAGCTTGTGGCGGATGTACACGCTGCATCGATGCCTGCCCCACAAAAGCACTGCTTGCTCCTTATCAATTAGATGCCAACAAATGCATTTCATACCTCACCATCGAACACCGTGAGGAATTACCCATAGAATTAAAGGATCAGATGAGTAATTGGGCTTTTGGATGTGACATTTGTCAAGAAGTATGCCCATGGAACTGGAAAGCACGCCCCACCAAAGAACCAGCCTTTCAACCTCATCCTGATTTTATAAGTTTATCAAAAGACGATTGGCACGCGCTAAACGAAGATTCTTACCGAACTCTATTTAAAAACTCAGCCATCAAACGCACCAAATACAGAGGCTTACGACGAAATTTGGATTTTTTGAAATAAAGCCATCATCAAATCCTAAGTGCCAAACAAAAAAAACAATTCATCTGTTTTACATCAAAATAAAACCTATGAAACTAACTGTAAGTTGCACGCTCAACCTCCCTTTAAACCGCGTATGGGAATTATGGACGACCCCAAAACATATTAAATTATGGAACCAAGCCAGTACTGAATGGCACACCACACAAGCAAGTAATAACCTAATGGTAGGTGGCGCTTTCAACTATCACATGGCAGCAAAGGACGGCTCGTTTGGTTTTGACTTTTCGGGGAAATACACTTCTATTGACTTAGAAAAAAAGATTTGTTACACCTTGGATGACCACCGTGAAGTGGAGATTGTTTTTGAACAGATTAATAATCAAACACAAATCACCCAACAATTTGAAGCAGAGACGGAAAATACACCAGATTTGCAACAAGCTGGATGGCAAGCGATACTAAATAGCTTTAAGAAATATTCAGAAACATACGAACATGAAAACAAATAGTAGTATTTACCCCTGCCTTTGGTTTGATGGCCTTGCGCATGAAGCTGCAGACTTTTACTGCTCTATCTTTCCTAATTCAAAAATACTTAACAAAACACCTTTTGTTGCTATTTTTGAACTCGATGGCCATAAACACATGGCCATTAATGGTGGCAATGAATTCAAATTCACAGAAGCCGTTTCTTTGGTAGTCAACTGCGAAACACAAGAGGATATTGATTATTACTGGGCTAAATTATCAGAAGATGGTCAAGAGGGGAAATGTGGCTGGCTCAAAGATAAATATGGACTTTCGTGGCAAATAGTGCCAAATATCTTGGGCTCACTAATGAGTGATACCGACAAAGCCCCTCGTGTGATGTATGCTTTTATGCAAATGAAAAAAATGATTATCAACGACCTTATCGATGCGTAACAAAATATATATCAAGCACATCATTGTATTTTCTGCATCATAGAGAAGAGGCGTTCGTTTTTTTTTTTAAGCACCTTCCATGATGAATTTTGTGGAGTATTAGAGAAGTGGAATCACCGATGCTTATCGGTTTAAAAGCGATGCCTATCAATTCGTAAACAGATAAGCATCGGATAACACACCTTTAATAAATCAAAAAAGCCGAAGAATAATTCCTTCGGCTTTCCTATATAACATACAAGGTTTAATCTAATTTCAAAACAGCTAAAAACGCCTTCTGAGGCACTTCTACATTACCAATCTGTTTCATTCGTTTCTTACCTTTCTTTTGTTTTTCAAGCAGTTTACGTTTACGAGATATATCACCTCCATAACATTTGGCGGTTACATCTTTACGCACCGCCTTCACTGTTTCTCGGGCAATAACTTTAGCACCAATAGCAGCTTGAATAGCGATGTCGAATTGCTGACGAGGGATTAACTCCTTCAGTTTTTCGCACATCTTACGACCAAAGATCTGTGCATTATCAAAATGGATCAGTGATGATAACGCATCTACACTTTCGCCATTTAAGAGAATATCTAATTTCACTAATTTAGCAGGCCTAAACTCCAACGGATAATAATCAAAAGAAGCATATCCTTTTGAGATACTCTTTAGTTTATCGTAGAAATCAAACACGATTTCAGCCAAAGGCATGTCAAAATCAAGCTCTACGCGGTCTGACGTTAGGTAGTTTTGTTTCATCAAAACACCACGTTTATTCAAACACAAGTTCATGATAGCACCTGTATATTCCGATTTGGTAATAACAGACGCACGTATATAAGGCTCTTCTACTTTCTCTAAAACGGTAGGCTCAGGTAATTCAGAAGGCGTATGCACCTCTATCTTACCATATTTTTTGGTATAGGCGTAATAGGGTACGTTAGGCACGGTTGTTATCACCGACATATCAAACTCACGATCCAAACGCTCTTGAATAATTTCCATGTGGAGCAAACCTAAGAATCCACATCTAAAACCAAATCCTAGTGCTGCCGATGATTCCGGCTCAAAGGTTAAGGAGGCATCATTCAACTGCAACTTCTCCATTGACGCACGTAAATCTTCGTAATCTTCTGAGTCGATGGGATAAATACCCGCAAACACCATCGGCTTCACCTCTTCAAACCCAGCAATAGGCTCAGCAGCCAAACCTTTAGCGTGGGTAATGGTATCACCTACTTTTACTTCTTTACTGGTTTTGATGCCTGATATAATATATCCCACATCACCTGTAGTGAGTTCTTTACGAGGTTCCATGTCCAAGCGAAGCACACCAATCTCATCCACACCATACTCGCGTCCGGTGGCAGCAAACTTCACAGCTTCCCCTTTTTTGATGCTGCCATTTACCACTTTAAAATAAGCTATAATACCTCTAAAAGAATTGAATACAGAATCAAATATCAAACATTGCAAGGGAGCGTCTGGATTTCCTTTAGGAGATGGGACACGTTCGATAATAGCTCTCAAAATATCATAAACCCCCTCGCCTGTTTTACCACTGGCTCGCAAAATATCTTCCCGTTCGCAACCTATCAAATCAATAATCTGATCTTCTACATCTTCAGGCATGGCATTGGGCAAATCCATCTTATTAAGAATAGGTAAGATGGTTAAATTATGATTGATGGCTTGATATAAGTTTGAAATCGTTTGTGCTTGAATACCCTGTGTAGCATCTACAATGAGTAACGCGCCCTCACAGGCAGCAATGGAACGAGATACTTCATACGAAAAATCCACGTGTCCAGGAGTATCAATTAAATTAAGCACATATTTTTGACCGTCGAGCACATAATCCATTTGAATGGCATGACTTTTAATGGTGATTCCACGCTCTCGTTCTAAATCCATATCATCCAACACTTGGGCTTGTAAGTCCTTACCCGAAACAGTTCCGGTATATTCAAGCAAGCGGTCGGCCAATGTGCTTTTTCCATGGTCGATGTGCGCAATGATACAAAAGTTACGTATGTTTTTCATCTCTACTAAAGTTCTATTTTTTCACCACCAATCATTTACAATTACAATTGGGCGTGCAAAGATACTTAAATTCATCAATTTTTAATAGCCTAGTTAACACATCGGCATATTGTTTTGAGCCAAAAGCTACAATAAGGCATAAAAAAAGGAGCACTAGGCTCCTTTTCTAAATATTTCAAACAACACGGACTACATCATGCCACCCATGCCGCCACCCATACCACCGCCCATAGGCATAGCAGGAGTTTCTTCTTTTTCTTCAACTAACACACATTCAGTGGTTAAGAACATACCGGCAATAGAAGCTGCATTTTCTAACGCCACACGTGTTACTTTTGCTGGATCAATTACACCACTTTCTAGTAAGTTTTCGTAACGGTCGAAACGGGCATTGTAGCCAAAATCACCTTTACCTTCAGATACTTTTTGAACCACTACAGCACCTTCTTTACCTGCGTTAAAAACGATTTGACGCAAAGGTTCTTCAATGGCACGTTTGATAATTTCGATACCTGTTGTTTCGTCTTCAGTCTCACCTTTTAAACCAGCTAAACTTGCAATGGCTCTGATGTAAGTTACACCACCACCAGGAACGATACCCTCTTCAACAGCTGCACGAGTTGCGCTTAATGCATCATCCACACGGTCTTTCTTCTCTTTCATCTCCACTTCTGAAGCGGCTCCTACGTAAAGCACTGCAACACCACCAGCTAATTTAGCCAAACGCTCTTGCAATTTCTCACGATCGTAATCAGAGGTTGTATTGGCAATTTGCGATTTAATTTGATTGGTACGAGATTGAATCTCTTCTTTGTTACCAGCACCATTCACAATGGTAGTTGTTTCTTTATCAACAGTGATTTTCTCAGCAACACCTAACATTTCAAGTGTTACACTCTCAAGCTTCAAACCAGTTTCATCAGAAATAACAGTACCACCTGTTAAAACGGCTAAATCTTGTAACATCTCCTTGCGACGATCACCAAAACCAGGTGCTTTTACAGCAACTACCTTTAACGAACCTCTTAAACGGTTAACCACCAAAGTAGCTAATGCTTCTCCATCTACATCTTCGGCAATGATTACCAATGGACGACCAGCTTTTGCTGTGGCTTCCAATACTGGCAACATATCTTTCATGGTCGAAATCTTCTTATCGTGGATAAGAATCATAGGATGCTCCATTTCTGCAGCCATCTTTTCTGTATCGGTCACAAAGTATGGAGAAATATATCCACGATCGAATTGCATCCCTTCCACAACCTCTACAGTTGTCTCAGTTCCTTTTGCTTCTTCAACAGTAATAACACCTTCTTTACCTACTTTTTGCATGGCCTCAGCAATCAACTTACCAATTTCCGCATCATTGTTTGCAGAGATGGTGGCTACTTGCTCAATTTGTTGACTGTTCTCTCCTACTTTTTGAGACTGAGCAGCAATACTTTTCACTACAGTTTTAACGGCGATATCTATCCCTCTTTTTAATTCCATAGGGTTAGCACCAGCTGTTACATTTTTCAAACCTACATTTATAATAGATTGAGCTAAAACAGTAGCAGTTGTTGTTCCATCACCAGCATCATCACCCGTTTTAGAAGCAACTTCTTTAACCATTTGCGCACCCATGTTAGCAAAACGATCCGAAAGTTCAATTTCTTTTGCTACGCTCACACCATCTTTAGTGATGGTTGGGGCACCAAATTTTCTATCAATAACCACATTACGCCCTTTTGGACCTAATGTTACTTTAACTGCATTAGCTAACTCATCTACTCCTTTTTTAAGAAGATCACGAGCTTCCACATTAAATTTAATTTCCTTAGCCATTATGAAACATTTTTATTTTTTCAAAAATTAAAGAATATACAACACATCTGTTTGTGATAACAACAAGTAATCTACACCATTGATAGATAGTTCAGTGCCACCATATTTTCCAAATAATACCACATCACCTACCTTTACTTCCATTACCTCATCTTTTTTAGCACCACCAACAGCCACTACAGTACCTTGTAATGGTTTTTCTTTTGCTGAATCAGGAATGATAATTCCACTTAATGTTTTTTCCTCTGCTGCCTGTACTTCTACTAGTACTTTACCTGCAAGCACGCGTCCTTTCAAATCTGACATATTTATAAATTTTTAGTGTTATAAAATAAAGTATTACGGTTGGATTCTAATCACAAAACATGCCAAAGCAATTTAAGTTCTCAACACCCAAATAAAACAGACGTTTCGGCAGTCTACCACACAACGAAAATCAAAACAGGCTGATTAACAACAAAAAAAGAGTGTCAGGCTAATCTGTCAGCCTGACACTCTTTCACAAATCGTTTATCACAACTTACTGCTGAGCTTCTTGCTCTGCTTCTGGAGAAGTCTTAAAATCAGGAGCCTCCGTTTGTTGAGTTGGCAAAGCCTTTACTTTACTATCAATTTCGGCACCACCAACGGTTTCTTTTGGCAAAAACATAACAGCTACAAATGACAACACAAATAACGTACTGATTAGTGTCCACGTAGCTTTTTCAACAAAATCAGTGGTCTTACGAACACCCATAACCTGGTTTGAACCCGAAAAGTTAGAAGCTAATCCTCCACCTTTAGAGTTTTGCACTAACACAACAAGTACAAGAAGTACACTTACAAAAATGATAAGTATCGATACAAAATGATACATTTTTCTCTAATTTATTGATTATTAATTAATTTTTCTAGGTCGCTCAATCGCTGAGCAAAGTAAGCATTTTTTTCGGGATATTTCAAACGCAACTTCTCGAATATCACAAATGCTTTGTCATAATGCTTTTGTTTGATAAAAATACCAGCTAAAGTCTCGGTCATTAACTCCTCATTATCGGATGCTGAAGCCGAGGCTTTGTGAGGATGAACGTTTTTTACTTTTTGCGGGCCTTCCTCAGTCGTTTGCGCCGTGATGCGAGGCACCTCAATATTAAGAAATGAATCTATTAACTGACGGCTTTTGCGAACGGGCTGTTCTGGCTTAACTTCCTCTTGTTTGGGTGCATGACGAAGCACATTTAACCAATCGGAAAACGAATGATTCTCCTCCTTTGCTTCTTCAATATCCACAGTGTCTTTTAGGCGATAGGTGGATGCACGCATGGTATCATACTCCAAAAAATCGGCACTTGGCAACACCATATTATCCACATCATCTACAACGCGACTACTTTCTAGCACAGGGGTTTTCACAACCACCTCTTCTACTTTAACTGGCTCATCAATACACTCTTCTGCAGCCCCCTTTTTCTGAACAATGGGCACCTCATCAACAACCCGAACCGTTTCTTTTTCTGAAAGTAATTTATCTTCAGCCACCTCATTGGGCTTAGAAGCATGAATTAAATTATACAAACGTGTTCTATCGGGAATATGAGCAGCGGCCATCCTCAACTCGCTATTGTAACGCAAGTGATCAATTACATGCATATTCTTCACCAAAAGAATGCGTGCCGCCTGAAACCAAGGATACTCATTGACAATACTAACCATATCAGTTAAGGTATCGTCAGACAACAACTCGGGGTTTTTAACCAGCTCAAAAAAAGTAGCTTTATTCATAATCTACCAATTTGAAAAGGCTTTGTTAAAAACATTTTCGGTAATCTCTAAAATCATCTCATTGGTAAGCTGTTCCTCCACCGAATTAATATTTTGTTCTGAAGGATATTCACGATAAGCAGTAAAACTAGACTCCCAGTTTTCTTTTGGATTCTTATAGTTCTTATACCTTACCTTCACCACCATGGTAAGACGTGTTAAAGCAGATACCGCATCAGCCTGAATAGACATTGGACGCACATCATACCCAGTTATCTCACCAGAGAAATCCACATCACCCAAATTGGTTTTTAACACCAAACGAGATTCGTTGGCCACACGATCCTTCATCCCCTCGGTAAGGTTTTGACTTAATAAAGGATTAATTAATGGCGCTCTATTATCAAAATACTGTACAGAATAGGTCTTTAAATCCTCAGGTATAGACGCTCCTCCCATAGATAACTTGATGGAGCATGCACTCAAAACCATTAAAACCAACAGATTCACTATAATTCTATTCCTTTTCATATCACCCTTCAATATTATATTCCTTAATCTTTCGGTACAAGGTACGCTCCGAAATACCCAACTCTTCGGCCGCTTGTTTTCTTTTACCATGATATTTATTAAGTGCCTTATTAATCATCTCCACCTCATTGTGGGCTAATGACAACGACTCTTCAAAAAACTCTTCCGTATCTTGTATCGATTCATTTGAACGAGGCTCCTCAAAAGAAGTATTAGCTTTCGCTTTTGTATAAACCTCTCCCTCTTGTGTTTGATATAGTTTTTGGATGATGCGTGCACTCTCTTCATCACCATGCACATTTTCACCTTCAAGCATCTCAATCACTAACTTTTTAAGGTCGTTCATATCCTTTTTCATATCGAACAATACCTTATACAAAATTTCGCGTTCGGTATTAAAAGTACTCTCAAACGAGCCAGCTCCATGCATCAACGCAGGCAAATTATCGCCACTGTGATATGGCAAATAACGCTGCATATTAACACCATCTATTTCACGCTCTTGCTCGATTACAGATATTTGTTCTGTAATATTTTTGAGCTGACGGATATTTCCTGGCCATCGATAGCCCAAGAGTAATTCGCGTGCTTCAGCCGTCAAACGAATACTTGGCATGCGGTACTTATCGGCAAAATCAGTGGCAAACTTGCGAAATAATAAGAATATATCATCCACCCTATCTCGCAAAGGTGGTATTTTTATAGGCACACTATTTAAACGATAGAATAAATCCTCACGAAACTTCCCTTCTTTAATGGCTTTTTCTAAATCTACATTCGTTGCTGCCACCACTCTCACGTTAGTCTTTAACACTTTAGACGAGCCTACTTTCATAAACTCACCAGCCTCTAATACACGTAATAACCTAACTTGGGTTGATAAAGGCAACTCCCCTATCTCATCTAAAAATATGGTGCCCCCATTAGCCTCTTCAAAGTAACCCTTCCGTTCCGACATGGCACCAGTGAACGACCCTTTCTCATGCCCAAACAATTCAGAATCAATAGTCCCTTCCGGAATAGCTCCACAATTGACCGCCACATAAGAGCCATGCTTACGAGCGCTTGACTGATGGATGATCTGTGGAAAAACCTCTTTTCCAGTACCACTCTCCCCAGTAATCAACACTGATAAATCCGTTGGAGCCACCTGCACCGCTATGTCCAATGCTCGATTGAGCCCATACGCATTTCCAATTATCCCAAACCGTTGTTTTATCTGTTGCAAATCCATTTTCTCAAAAGTTTAAGTCTTCATCACAAAAAAGAGCCTGCTCTTTTTACAGGTTAACCTGACAAAGTTACAATTATCAATCTTTTTTTGAGAAAATACACAAAACTATTTTTGTCTACACCCCCCACTCATCGAATTAAGTGTTAAATTTACTTGTTATAAAATCACAACAAACAAGCACCATTCAAATGAATACAGACAATATAGTAGGATTAATACCTGCACGATTTGCTTCAACTCGCTTCCCAGGTAAACCATTGGCACTTATTGGCGATAAACCAATGATTCAACGTGTTTACGAACAAACCAGTCTCCTATTAAAACACGTTTACGTAGCCACCGATGACATTCGCATTCAACAAGCAGTGTTAAACTTTGGTGGAAAAGTGGTGATGACAAAAGAAAGTCATCAAAGTGGCACCGACCGTTGTGCCGAAGCCCTCGATAAAATTGAGGCTCAAGAAAACATCACCTTTAATGCCGTTATAAACATCCAAGGGGATGAACCTTTTATTAGTCCCGAACAAATAAAACTGGTGTGTGATTGTTTTGAAGAGGACGCTACACAGCTGGCTACTTTAGTGAAAGCAATTGATAATACCGACGACTTATTTAACATCAACAAACCAAAGGTGGTGATAGACCACAATTTCAACGCACTATACTTTAGCCGGCACGCCATACCTTACCAACGCACTCATGCAGAAGAAGACTGGTTAAAACATCACCGTTACTACAATCACATTGGTTTATATGGCTATAGAAGTGATATCTTACGTAAGATCACCAAACTGCCTCAATCATCATTAGAACTTGCCGAATCGCTAGAGCAATTGCGTTGGCTCGAAAATGGATTTCGCATAAAAGTAAGTGAAACCACTCAAGAGAGCATCTCAATAGATACACCAGAGGATTTAGCCAATGTTCTAAAAAAAGGGCTCATCTAAATTATTCACAAGTAACAAATACCTAATTTTTAAAAACAAACCAAGTCATACAAGCGATAAAAAACCATGAAAAACCCACAACTACTTAAAATAGACCCTTGGTTAAAACCTTTTGAAACCGAAATAAACAAACGCATCACTATTTTTGAGAATAAACTCAATGAAATTAATGCCCTTCATGGTTCACTCACACAATTTGCCAATGCCCACCATTATTTTGGTTTACACAAAAATAATTCGGGTTGGACATTCAGAGAGTGGGCGCCCAATGCGACTTCCATCTTTTTAATTGGAGACTGCAACAACTGGACTCAAAACCCTAGTTATGAACTGAAGCGAAATGCCAAAAACGAATGGGAATTATCACTTCCTCACACAGCGCTAGAGCATGGGCAACGTTACAAGTTACATCTCACCTGGCCAGGAGGCGAAGGCCATCGCTTACCGGCCTATGCCAATCGAGTTATTCAAGACGAAAAAACATTTGTGTATGATGCACAAGTATGGGCTCCTGCAGAACCATTTGCTTGGAGCGACCAGCAATTCAAACCCGTTTCTGACTCGCCTCTCATTTATGAGGCTCACATCGGCATGTCATCTGAAGAAGGAAAAGTATCTTCTTACAATGAATTTGAAAGCACCATACTACCCCGCATCAAAGACTTAGGCTATAACACCATACAACTTATGGCCATACAAGAACATCCTTATTATGGAAGTTTTGGTTACCACGTTTCTAATTTCTTTGCGGCATCATCACGTTTTGGAACACCCGAAGAGCTCAAACAATTAATCGACAAAGCACATTCAATGGGCATTACCGTGATTATGGATATTGTGCATTCGCATGCGGTAAAAAACGAATTAGAAGGTCTTGGGCTTTTTGATGGCACCGATAGCCTTTATTTTCATGGTGGTGAAAAAGGAAATCATCCAGCATGGGACTCTCGATTATTCAACTATGGTAAAAACGAAGTGTTACAATTCCTCTTATCCAACTGTAAGTATTGGATGGAAGAGTATCATTTTGATGGCTTTCGTTTTGATGGAGTAACAAGCATGTTGTATAAAAACCACGGCTTAGAAATAAACTTTGTAGCCTACAGCGATTATTTTAATGGCGCTACCGATGGTGATGCCCTAACTTACCTTAGCTTATCCAACCTACTTATCCACGAACTTAAACCAACAGCTTTAACCCTAGCAGAAGAGATGAGTGGGTACCCAGGCATTGCAGGTAAGATAGCAGATGGCGGATTGGGTTTTGACTATCGTTTATCCATGGGAGTGCCTGATTTATGGATTAAAATCATTAAAGAAATACCTGATGAAAAATGGAATGTAGACCTTCTCTTTTATGAACTGACACAACACAGGGTGGAAGAGAGAATCATCTCATACACCGAATCGCATGATCAAGCTCTGGTAGGCGATAAAACAATACTTTTTAGATTGGCTGATAAAGACATGTATGATTGCATGGCCATAAACACGCCTAATCTAAACATAGATAGAGCCATTGCACTTCATAAAATCATTCGACTTATAACAGCTGGCACCTCCAATGGTGGTTACCTCACCTTTATGGGTAACGAATTTGGGCACCCCGAATGGATTGATTTTCCACGTGTTGGCAACAACCACTCTTACCACTACGCACGACGTCAATGGAGTTTGGCTGATCATCCTGATTTAAAATATAAATTCCTTCAAAGCTTTGACAAAGCGATGATTACTTTTCTTCAGAAGAATAAGTTATTAACGCATCCTTGTTATAAATACTATAGCAACCCAGACGATCAAGTATTAGCATTTGGACGTGGTGATTTTTTATTTGTTGTCAACTTGAGTCCCGATAAATCATACACCGACTACGGCATTCCTACTTCTGCGGGTAAATACATGCCTGTGTTATCGAGCGATCAGAGCGAATTTGGCGGATATGACCGCACAGAATTGAACTACTTATATTATACGCAGGCTGTACAGGGCAATAAAGATCATCATCAGTTATTGCTTTATTTACCAGCTCGCACCGCTATGGTTCTCAAAAAACAACCCATCAGAAGCGTACATTAGCAACAACGAATACACATACAAAAGCCGGATTTCTGATTAGAAATCCGGCTTTGTTATTAAATAGATAATAGCATTACAACCAACGCATCACACCAAAATCTTGTTTGTGAGGTAAGTCTGCATGGGAAGGATACATCCTCACGCCAAACTTATAAACCCCTGGCAAATTAAGTACGTAATCTAGGTTGTAAGTTACCTTAGAACCTTCACGCTTTAAGACCTTAAAGTTCTCACTATACACAACAGATGCATCATCCTTACTATCCGTAATCACCATTTCCAGCTCCACATTAACATCAGCCAATTGCTTTAGATCTACATCTATAGTTATGAAATAATGATCGCCAATACCAAGCTGAACCTTACCTATATCAGGCATCTCCATACTTAATACTTCCACATGATCCCAACCAGCTAACACTTTACGTTTCCAAGCAGCCATTTCACGCGCTAACTTACCATCATTAGCCTTCAATTTTTGCACTCGCTCTGATAGAGGATTGTAAAACCTAGACTTATAATCGTCGATCATGCGTTTAGTTGTGTATTCCGGAGCAATATGATAGATCGAGTTTTTAATATATTGAACCCAGCTGTTAGGCACTCCTTTCTCATCTTGATCGTAGTAAAGAGGCACAATCTCGTTTTCAAGAATACTATAGATAACCTCTGCATCTAACTCATCCTGTGAATCTTGATGCTCAAAAGTCTGCTTATCTGTTAAAGCCCAACCAGCACCTTCACGATACCCCTCGTACCACCAACCATCTAAAACACTAAAGTTAAGCACACCATTCATCTCAGCTTTCTCACCTGATGTTCCAGATGCTTCAAGCGGTCTGGTTGGCGTATTTAACCACACATCAACCCCACTCACTAAGCGTTTGGCCAACTCCATATCGTAATTCTCCAAGAAAACCACTTTACCAACAAACTCCGGACGTCTTGATATCTCAACAATGTGTTTAATAAGGGCTTGCCCCCCACCGTCAGCAGGGTGAGCTTTCCCAGCAAAGATAAGCTGAACTGGACGATCTGGATTATTCAATATTTTAGCTAAGCGATTGGTGTCGGTAAATAATAAATGAGCACGCTTATAGGTTGCAAAACGACGTGCAAACCCTAACGTTAAAGTTTTATCATTCACGCGCTCACGCACTTCAAACACCTGTGATGGATCTAGGTGAAGAGACGCCATATTAGCCATAATACGTTCTTTGATGTAATCGACCAATTGCTTACGCAACAGATTACGAACCTTCCATATATCACCATTATTAACATCCAGAATTGGACTCCAATTCTCTTTATTTCCTAAATCGTTTAAAAAATTAGAATTAAAACGTTCCTCATAAAACTGACGCATTTCTTTTGCAGCCCAAGTACTATAATGCACGCCATTAGTCACAAAACCCAAATGCAACTCTTCGGTAAAGAAACCAGGCCAAAGGTGTTTAAACATATCCTTAGACACCTCACCATGTAGCCAACTAACGCCATTCATCTCTTGAGATGTGTGAGCAGCAAGATTACTCATGCTAAATTTCTCTGATGCATCATTTAGATTTTCGCGTCCTAAATTCATAAAATCATTCCACGAGATATTTAATTTCTCAGGTATGTGACGCAGATACACACGGAACATATCTTCCTGAAACTTATCATGCCCAGCAGGAACTGGTGTGTGAGTTGTAAACAAAGAAGACGCTTTAACTAATTCCAAAGCCTCTGGATACGTGTATTTTTTTTCGATTAAATCAATTAAACGTTGGATGTTTATTAACGCTGCATGCCCTTCATTGCAATGGTAAATAGAGTTTGAAATACCCAACATATTTAACATTCGAATACCACCCATACCAAGCAAAATCTCTTGTTTTAGACGATTTTCCCAGTCACCACCATAAAGACTATGTGTGATATCACGATCACCACCATTGTTATCTTGTAAATCAGTATCCAATAGATACAAGGGAATACGTCCTACCATGGCTTTCCAAACCTTTGCATAAACGGTACGTCCTGGCATGTTAACAGTAATCATAGCAATACTACCATCTGCTAAACGCACCTCTTCAAGAGGTAATCTAGAGAACTCTTGCGCCTCATAATTAGCCTGTTGCTCACCACTTAACGAAAGTGTTTGTTTGAAATACCCATAACGATATAATAAACCTACAGCGACCATATTCACGGCACAATCACTAGCTTCTTTAAGGTAATCACCAGCCAAAACACCTAGTCCACCACTAAAAATCTTGAGCACATCACTAATTCCATATTCCATACTAAAATAGGAAACGGAAGGCCCTTGACTAAAGGGACGATCCATGTAAGTGCGAAACATATCATAAACACCTTTTAACTCATCAATAAAAGATTGGTCATTAGCTAACACCAACAATCGTTCGTAAGAAACTTTCTCGAGCAATTCCATTGGATTCTTTTGCACTTCGACCCATACCTTTGGATCTATTTTCTCAAACAAATCTTGTGCTTGATAATTCCACGACCACCATAGATTACGAGAAATTTCGTGAAGAACTTGAAGTTTCTCTGGCAATTTAGATTTAACGATAATTTTTTTCCAAACTGGCAAAACGGATGCCATTGGTTTAACCAATATGCGATCGTCTTTAACGATGGGAGTCAGTTTATCTCTACGATTATTAACAGCCTTAAGAGCCAAATCGTAAGCTCTATAATAATACTTAATTAACGAATCCCACTCCACCGACTGACTGATCTGACGCGCCTTAGAACGAATGATAACCATATCTTTCTCTGATAGTTCAGAGAATTTTTTTATCACCTGAGCCACACTCAATGCGGATTCAGTATGATTGCTATCGGTCCGATGGATTACTTCTATACCATCTAAAATAGATTTAGAAAATTGTTTCGCCCAAATACCAAAACCAGCCAAATCACTCGTGATGGAAGGAATACTAAAAGCTAAACTCTCAACAGGCGTATAACCCCAAGGCTCATAATAAGAAGGAAATACCGTTAAGTCCATCCCAATCAGCAGATCGTAATAAGGCGTATTAAACACCCCATCATTACCATTTAAATAAGCTGGCACGAAGATTAACTTCACACGATCTTCTTGATCATTACTCAAGTGAATATCTTGTATCTTGGTGATAATAGGGTCATAACCGATATCATTTAATCCGTGGGTTAAAAATGGATTACCTAATAGTTCGTTAGGTGTTAGACCTTGTAATTTGTCAATTAAATCCTTACGAGGTCCATACGTGTTGGCAGGTATCAACACAAATGCTAATACATCACGATCTAATACACTAGGTTCGTTTAATTCTTTTAAAGCATCCATAAACACATCGATGCCTTTGTTTTTATACTCGTAACGACCACTATTAGCTATATACAAAGTATCGTCGGCCAACCCATAACCCAATAGCGCTTCGGCTACGGTTTTTAGTTGCTGCCTGGCCTCTGCACGCTGGAGGGTGTAATTATCACCATTAGGAACAAAATCCTCTTCAAAGCCATTGGGCGTCACTACATCAATTTCTCGACCTAAAAACTGTTTACATTCAAGGCTTGTTATGTCTGATACGGTAGTAAAACAATCTGCATTTTTAGCCGCATTATGTTCAAGCGAGTGTTTAGATACAACTTGTAACTCCTGCGCTTTGCCATTGCCATCAAATTCTTTTAAACGATCGTAAAAAGACTGACCACTACTAGCCAAAGAACGTCCCACAACCGTTGCATGTGTTGTAAACACAGTACCTACTTGAGGAAGTGCCTTATTTAAGTATAACACACCAGAGCCAGTCATCCACTCGTTATAATGAGCAACAACCTTATTATTTAAGTTAAGATAACACTTATAAAACAACTCTATAACTTTAGCTGAAGCATACCCAAATAGTACCGATTCGATGTAATCCCACTGCCCACTTAAACTATCCACTTTATACCAATCCCAATAGGCCGAAAGAATATCATCCTTACGAGGCACAAACGAAGTAAAGTCAACAAGAATAACCAGTGGCTCACCTACTATTTTCCAACGCCCAGTGCGTACAATCATACCTTCATGTTGCACCAGAGCTTTCCACTCAGGAAAGAGTTTGTCGTCTTGCACAAATTCAGGATTACACGGCGTTCCCCTCCAAACATCGGGACCGATAAAAATTAACTTATCATTAAACTGTTGAACCAGCGTTTGTGCTTTTGTAGCCAAAACGGTATGAATACCGCCCATTTTATTACAAACTTCCCAGCTTGTTTCAAACAGATAATCAGGCATTAAATAACTATCAATCATAGTAGATACATTAAATCATTACTTCACTCACTCTTCACTTATGCAACTTAAATCTGCACTAAGGCATTAAATTGTTCATCACCCATTCCATTTTCTATCAAACCATCAGCCTCAAAATCAGTCCACCAAATAGAATTATTAATCAGGTATCTAAATTGGATTTGTTGTTCTGTAGCAAAGGTTAAAGCCTTGGTAAAATCACCACTTTTAAGACCATCCATTTCTTCGCCGTCAACACTCCAATTATTAAAACTACCTACTATTTTCACAGATTCTACAGGCACTTCAATTGCTGGTTTGTCTAGTCTAAACGTAATTTTGCACTCAGGTTTACCCTTTAAAAATTGTTTCTTAATACTCATGTCAGTTAGTTTAGTTAAGTTAGTTATTCTTTTAATTATCAGCCATTCTACTTAACGGCTTTAGTTTTCTTTTTTGATTTGTCAGCAGCTAGTTTAGCCTCTAATTTTTTTATTTTTTCCTCTTTTTCATGAATCAAACGCGTTAAATCCTCCATGTCGCGATTATGAATCTCCTCAGGCATGGACTCATTCAATCGTAATCCAAAATCACTTAGCACGTTCATGTAATTGATAAACGCTTCGTAAGGTGTTTCATAAGGATTAAAGTAGGTATGTACATCACCATCCGAGAAAAACTTAGTACACATATAATAGAAATGATCACTCACTTGTAAATAACGCCAGTCCTTTAATAGTTTAGGATCTGTGCAGTGGGCTATTTTAGGTAAGAAGGCATAAAGCTTCTCAAAGGCTTCTTGCTGCATCTCATTACCCAGCCAAGCCGTTAAATCACGCTCTTCATCAGCCCAACTAATAGGTGTTGGTACGTGAATAGCCGATACAGGCTGTAAGTTATGTACCAACTCAGAAGGTGTGGCAAAGGCTAAATGTGGATGGGCAAGAATTTGTTTGGGCAAGTCGTTTAAGAACTCAAATATACCTGTGTCTTTCCACTGATGCTCACCAAACGTTTCATAATCCATAAACAGATTAACAACTTCCTCTTTGGCGTCTAGGTTATCTATCCATCCTGCAAATTTCGCAGCAGTTAGTGGCCATTCACACCAATTTTGATTACTAAAACGGAACGCAATATCATCACTCAAAATAAAATTCTTGAGTAAAACTTTTAACTTAGGCGTGATGGCATTGCAATACAGATAGTTTGGACTCTTCCAACCTAACACGTGTTTGGCACCTTCGGTAATCATTCCTTTAAAACCCATATCATGCACCATCTCACCTATTTGGTCAGAGTAGATCAGTTCGGTATTCCGAAACACAGTTGGTTCATAGCCAAATAAGTCTTTGACGGCTTGCTCGTGTTGCCTTACTTGGCGCTCAAATTCGCCTTTATCCTTAAGAGAAACCAGCGAATGCGAATAGGTCTCAGCCAACATCTCTACGCAACCAGTATCTACCAACTGCTTAAAACTATCGATAACCTCAGGTGCATAGAGTTGGAATTGATCTAAGGCAGAACCCGAGATTGAAAAGGCCACTTTAAACTTACCCTTGTTTTGTTTGATTAGCTTAAGCAACAGCTCATTAGTAGGCAAATAGCTTTTTGTCAAGACCTTACGCAACACCGATTCATTGGTATAATCATCATAATAATAATGATCATTGCCAATATCAAAAAAGCGATAACGTCTAAACCTAAATGGCTGATGAACTTGAAAGTAGAAACAAATATTTTTCATAATAATGGATTTCGATCAAGATAATATACTGTTGTAAACTTCATTTACGCAATGTGCCGAGTTTTCCCATTTCAGAGAATCCACTTCTTCTTTACCATGTTTAACAAACATTTTTGATAAAGCAGGATACCTCAAGATACCATAAATAGCGTCAGCCATGGCATCAATATCCCAAAAGTTAGTCTTAATAGCGTAAGTTAATATTTCGGCCACGCCCGACTGATGTGAGATCAGAACAGGTACCGAACTTTGCATGGCTTCAAGCGGTGAGATGCCAAACGGCTCTGACACCGAAGGCATCACATACAAATCACTCATTCGCAACATTGTGAACACCTCATCACCTTTTAAAAAGCCAGTGAAATGGAATTTATCCATTATTTTTAGACTGGCAGCACGACGAATCATCTTCTCCATCATATCGCCACTTCCCGCCATCACAAAACGCACATTACTATCACGCTTCAGTACTTGATTAGCAACCTCAATAAAATATTCAGGCCCCTTTTGCATGGTGATACGTCCTAGGAAGGTGACAATTTTTTCGTCTACATTCTTACGGATGTTAATTTTATAAGCATGATTAGTTGGCTCAACCGCATTATACACAGTCACCACCTTATCGGCAGGCTGCCCATATTTTTCGATCACAATATTACGTGTTAGGTTACTTACAGTAATAATTTTATCAGCCGCATCCATACCTCGTTTTTCGATATTAAAAACAGTTGGATTTACACTCCCACCACTACGGTCAAAATCAGTGGCGTGCACATGCACCACTAAGGGTTTGCCTGAGGCTTCTTTGGCTGCAATACCAGCGGGATACGTTAACCAGTCGTGAGCATGAATAATATCAAAATGATTATCCTGTGCAATCACATTGGCCACCACGGCATAATCTGCAATTTCTTTCAGTAGATTGGTACCATAGGTGCCCGAAAACTGAATACATCCTTGCTCATCTGTTTGCACAAAAGTACGAGGACTACTTACTTCGCAACGTGTCAGTTTATAAAACTCTTCTGGATCAACATAAGGCACCAACTTAGACTCTACCTCTATGTAATCAAGTGTTTTAGCAAAACTCTTGATATCTAATTTTCGATGACGAACAGGGACATTATTTGCACCTA
>QKIO01000314.1 GCA_003251015.1 Bacteroidales bacterium | reverse complement strand
CTCACTCTTAACTAATATTGTTTTGAGGATAGACATCATTGGCGTGATACCGCTACCACCCGCTAACAACAACACATCTTGCGATAATTCCTTAGCTGTATCGTATCTAAACTTACCCGCAGGAAGTTGTACCTGTAGTTTGTCACCTACTTTTACCACATCGTTGAAGTAGTGAGACACCAAACCACCTTTTACTTTTTTTACGGCTACGCCAATAAACTCATCTGTATCATCAGAGGTGCAAACCGAATAACACCTGGTTACCTCCTTTCCTCCCAATTCTAATTCGAAAGTTATAAATTGACCAGGTATATGATTTATTTTTTGCGATGATGCAAAATAGAAGGCTTTGCATTCATTCGTTTGTTGTTCTATTTTAACTACTTCCAGTTCCATAATGCTTTCTTTTTGATTTACACTCCATCATAAACGTTAAACAAATAGAGGTGTGTGCATATTCTTTTTTGAATTATTGTTATTACAAATTTAGCATTTAAATACTTACAGGTCTTAATCTATTTATTCACATTAGTACCCTATTTTGACATTTATATAATAATTTGTTAATATTGGATGAAATAATAGTTTATTACCCCACATATGAAAGCTAAATTAGAGAAGGTCGATTTAAAGGAAGATGAATCTATACACGCCTTTATTTACTCAAAAAAAGAGTTTGACGCACCATGGCATTTTCATCCTGAATATGAGCTTACCTTAGTACTAAAGAGTTCTGGTATTAGATACGTGGGTAATAATATATCTTCGTTTCAAGAGGGCGAGTTGGTATTATTGGGTGGTAACCTACCCCATTGCTGGAAAAACGAAGGCCTCACACAAGACGAGAGTTCATCTTTGGTTATTCAATGGAAAAAAAAGGTGATTGCTGACCTTCCCAGCTTTGAAAACATCCGTAAATTATTGGTGCAAGCCCAACGAGGCTTATTGATTGAGTCTACTAATAAAGAGCGGATTATAGAACTGATGTACGAATTGCTTCGTGCCAATACAATTGTGCGTTATCTTAAATTGATAGAGCTATTGCATGAGTTATCCATCCATCCTCAACACTTACAATTAGCAGGTAGTTCGTACTCCTCCGATTTATCAGAGGCCGCCATCAGTCGTTTAGACATCATTCAAACCTTTGTAAAAGATAATTATCAAACAAAAATTACCTTGGCCGATATAGCCATCAAACTAAAGATGAATGAGCAGTCTTTTTCGCGATATTTCAGCAAAGCGATGAACCGTCCCTTTTTTGCTTATGTCAATGAATATCGCATCAACATAGCCAGTCGGCTGATTCACGAAACAGATTGGCAAATATCTGAGATAGCCTATAAATGTGGTTACGAGAGTCTACCGTTCTTCTACCGTCAGTTTAAAAAATTTAAAAACACATCACCCCTGCACTTTAGAGATATGTACCAACGAGCTAGTGAGGAAAATTAAAGTCAGTTATTTACTGACAATGTATCCCTTCTTTAAGGCACCTATACTCCGTTATAAACAAATATATACCAGATTAATAGGTATATATAAAAGTGATTAAAAAATAACTAACTATTGAGTAATAGGTAGTGATGGTGGCTAAAAAAAGAATTAATAGCTTACCAAAAATCAAACAAAAAACACAAGTTCACTAAAGATTAAATCTTTAGCGAACCTGTGTTTACTTCATTTATAATACTATCTACACTCGTAACAAGTACTTGCTTCAAGTATGAGTTTTTGAGTCTGCGACTTTAGAGCGGCTAATGTTTCCGTTTTCACCACTACACTAGCTTGAGGACACATATCCGCTATCAGTTTTGCTCTCTCAGCATCTGAGTCGCCATAGGTTTTACCATTGTAAGTGTATTTACAATCTGCACCGTCTGTACAACAAGCAGTTGCTTCAGCATCGTTACTGCAACCAAAATCGTTGCTTGTACAACTCTCCTGTGGGTCTTCTTTACAGCCGTAACTCAGACTTACAAGAATAACCAGTAACAGAGACAGCCTTAACATCACTTTCTTTTTCATAATTGTTTGGTTTAGCGTACGTTCTATTTATTTTTACTTTTTTGTTTTTATGTAAAAGTCATCGGTGGAAAACGTATTAAAAGTTCCATTTGCAGACTTAACTAAATATTTTCCATTAATACCTGCTCCTACAATCGTACCAGATATACTTTCAGACTCTAATTGTCTTGAGAAAGTTATTTCATCGTTAATTTTAAACTGATAATTTTTAATTGATTCTGTTATGTCTGGTTTGAAAATACTTTCATAACCCACAGTAATTACAGCGTCATCAACTATAATCTCAACGTTATTTTTCAACAGTCGAAATATCTTTTTATAACCATAAGCCTCGTTATCTTTATAATACACCAACTCATTAACGTGAAAACCATCACGAGTCACATAACTATTAGAAGCTAGCTTTTTATAAACAAACTGAGCCGCAGTTGTATCGTACGATGGGTTAAAATCAACTATTTCAGCCGAAACATTAACATTCGTTTTCGAGTACAGCACATAGTATTTATTCGTGTAATCAACGGATACATTAGCCAATGCCTGTCCTTTTTTTAATGGAAAATAGCGGTATAAATCACTTTTTGCATCCAATACTAAATTTTCCCTTTTTGTACCCCCCAAACCAAACACTTTGCATGTTTGAGCATTACCATAAGCCACATCAACCACGGTAAAGTTGGCATCACCCAAACTGGCATTCCCACTGAGGGTACCTATTTGGCTAGAACAAGCGCTCAACAGCGCCAAGGATAAGATGGCAATAGAACTGCCCTTAAAATTCATTTTCATTAATTATTTAAAATTTAGGTATTAAATCCATTAACAGAAAAGCATTATATAAGCCTTTTTTAATCATTGTTAAGCTTCATTTGTAATTCGTATCTAAGAATATCATCAAAAGCCGCAAAATTTTTATATCCTTTATACACATGTTGATTAATGATAAAAGTAGGTGTACCGCTCAACTCAAACGATTTGTACTCGGAATTATTGCCTTTTAAATAGGCATAATCATGATGGTTTAACATGCACTCAGCTATTTCCTCATTTTTCAGAATATATCCATCTACAAGGTCTTTAAATTCGGTGGAATAAATAACCTCATTATTATAAGTTAATAACTCATCAAACTTATCAAACGTGCCATATTTATTAACACACACTGCAGCTTGATAAGCATACATAACCTCTCTTATTTCACGTGTATCTACTAATTTCACAACCAAACGAACCAAACCCACATCAAAATAAGTCGCTTTAAGAGGTTCCATACATTCGGTAAAAAAACGCTGGCAATAAGCACATTCGTAACTCGAATACATATAAATAGTTAGAGGTGCACTTTCAGCACCAAACACAATGTCGTATTCGCTTTCAGCCACCATGCCATTAAGCGATTTGGATGATGGTTTAAGGTTTAATCCACCAAAGTAATGCATGGTTAAATAGCTACCAAGGCCAACTAAAATTAGAATACCACTAAGTAGCAACCAACGCTTTTTATTTTTCATACAACGAATCTATTGGGTTAGGTTTAGGTGCCGGCAAAAAGATAGTATTACTTACACCAGTATCAAAATTAAACAATATAGGGTTAAACACAACCTTTAGTAAGGCTTCTTGAGTACGAATTTTAGTAGTCATCAAGGCACGGTCATTTTTGTTGTCAATGGCATTTTCTTCTTTGCCTTTGATACGTTTTACCACAAAAAATTGCTGCCCAGATAAATCTTTGACCTTGTTAACATTATCTAATTTATCTTGTTTTTCATTTTTTCGGTTTGATTTTCCCATCAACACTTCACGTAGATTAATACCTAAATGATATTGGTAATCATCACCAAATGTTTGTTTGCCAAAAACACTTACATCCATGGCATTACTAAGGATGTTGGTTTCGGGCATATATACGGCATTTTGAAGAATAAACAACTTACTATCAAGGGTTTTAAACTGAATATTGTTTAAATCTTTTATGCCTGACATGGATGATAAACTGGTGGCTCTTTTGTAATTATACAACCCACCATTAACTAATTTTAAATCCCCTTTCATATTAATAAGGTCGTTGACTACCTGCCCATTTTTAAGTACAACACGGCTATATAAAGAGGTTGTAAGGAGTCCGCTTAGTTGCTTATGCGTTATTTCTGTTTGGTCAAAATCGTTAAAATCACTCAATAGTTGTTTGATATCCATACCATCAACCTTGTTACGCATTAAAAACTCACTCTTATTATTGTTTTTAATGTCGTAACGCACTGCACTATTCATTGTACCTTTAAATGCATTAAACCTTAATTCATCAGCCTTATATGTACTATCAGTCAGACTAAATAAGGTAGAGATATTATCTAAAAACACCTTGTTGTAGGTGATACTTTCAATACCCAAACGGCCTCGTATGCGGAAGGTGTAATTGGTTTTGGCGGATGGTACTGATTTACTGGCCTGTTCAGGTGGTAATTCGTTGGTTTGAGTTGGCATAAAAAATCCCAACATGGTGTAATCTAACTTACCAAGGTTAAACACACCATCTACCAACAGTTTTTGAGGTTGATTTTTAAGCACCGAATAGTATAAATTACTTATTGTGGTAGAATCCACAGCAAATCGTATACCTCTGTATGTACCATCAGCCTTGTTGATATGTATTTTATTATCACCAATATTAACCTTCGCCGAGAGGTTATTAATCTGATACATGGTATCTGGAGTAGCCACCGTCACATCATTTAGATTGGCTGCAATTAAACTATTTTCAAACACTATTTGAGTGATGTCGTTGGTGTTGATAGAATCTAGATTTAATGCCCCATGCGTGGTAAAACGCAGGGTTACAGCACCACTCATTTGTGTAACCATATCTTTAGGTAACCATTGTTTTACATCTTTCAAATTTAGATTGATATAACTGGCTATATTAAATCTAAGCTGTGATAATTGATTCACTGTTGCCGTACCTGTAGTAAACCAATTATCAGCCTGAAGACGAAAAGAGGTTAACTCCACTCCCATCTGCTTATAATCACTTAACGAACCTGTTAGCACAGCCTCTAGGGACGATTTTTTAAGGTTCACATTATACGTTGGTAAACTCACCGATAAACCCGCTATTTGTAACCGTTGTGCTTTATAATTTATTTGAGCCGAACACGAATCCATACGTAACGAATCGGTTTGTAAATTAACACCCAGCAGATTTAAATCTATTTGAGAGTTAGAAAGTACATAATCGGCAAATGTGGCATCCATCACCTTGGGTAAACGTCCCGAGGTGCTCATTTTCAGCACCAATTTACCGTCAAGTAGCTGAATGGGTGTGTTGCTTAAAAAAGGGCTTATGTCGATAAGGTTAAGGGCTAAATCGCCACTCACATTGTATTTTAACTGGTCTATATTACTTATCACGCCCTTTAAATCTAGCGTACTACTATCTGTCTCTGCATAAAATTTAGAAATCTTGACATGACTAGAGAAGTTATTTCGTAAAGCACCATTTGATAAGACCCCACTAAACATGATATTTTTAAAGGATGGATAATCTTGCATAACGAGTTTTCCATTGCTTACATCGGCATTAATCGTTACTGATGGCATTAGGCTTTCAGAAACATCCCCTTTTACAACTGCATCTAACTTCCCCGTACCATCAACACCCTTAATACCATAGGTTTGAAGTATATCAATGGGCACATATTTAACAAGTTCGTTTAATTGCAGCTCACGAGCCTGTATGGCTAAATCAACGTTAAGGGTGTCTTTAACTAACACATGACCTTGCATAGCCACATGTGCTCCGTTGGTAAGTATATCTAAATGGTTTATGTGCAGATTGGTATTGACGTAATCTAAGTCGAGGTGTACCAATGCTTCTTCCATCACATACACATTGGTGCCGTTGTAAGCAT
>QKIO01000320.1 GCA_003251015.1 Bacteroidales bacterium | reverse complement strand
CAAATAAATGTGTTGCTGTTTATGGTCAGTCTCAACATTTTTTACAACCCATTCATCTCCAAAATCCAATATCAAATTAAAAAAGTTTTCGGTTATATTCATAGGGCAAATTTAATACCTTCCACTATATTTGCAGTAGAACCAGAAAAAAAAACATACTTGAAGGTTCCCACCTAAGAGAGTAAGCACTTAATTTTAACTAAATAACAAAAAATAGGAATATATTCAAGCATCACTAAGCTAAATAATGTTTATAATCTAAATCATCTTTACTGGTATGGTTAAGTAGCCATTCTACCAGAAAAGTAATTATTTCTTGAGTGACCGTAGCCTTTTTATCCATCACATCCATACAAAAGTTAGATACTTTAAGAATAAAAGTTCATGCTCCTCTTTATGGTCATTAAGCTTAGGGTAATTACAAGCTTCCAAAAGCTGTTCTTCATCTCTAAAGTGAGTCCGAGTGTACTTAACCAGCTCATCTAAACTTTCGCTTATTAAGGCCGAATCAGCTTTCTCGTTGGAATGATCAATCAAGTTATTTGTAAGTTCGATAAGGTGTTTATGCTGATCATCAATTTTTTTGTTATTCACACTAATAGCCTCACTCCAGGCAATGTTTTTTATCATAATATGGGGTTTGATAATTGAATATAGACTTAGAAATCTAAATACACGATTTATATTGTTGATCTTTAACAGCAAAATGATCCAACAGCCAAGCAGATAAAAAATGTATCATCTCCTCTGTTACTGACTGTTTGTGTTCAATGACATCCAAACAAAAACTTGAGATACGTAAAACAAACCATTCGTGCTCTTTAACATGTTGTTCATAATCTGGATACTTACATTTTCGCATTAAACGCTCTTCATCTTCGAAGTGATATTTAGAATATTTCATCAACTCATCTAAACTCTCGCTAATCAAACGTGAATTAAACTCAGCATTAGAATTGTCAATCAACTCATTGGTTAATTCAATAAGTTTTTGATGCTGCTCATCAATATGCTTATTTCCCACACTTAAACTCGCTACCCACTCTATTCTTTGCATACCACATTATATTATTCAACAATTACTAAAGTAATTAAAAATTGCTTCAATAAAAGTATTTTTTCACCTCAGGCAAAAAAAATTAAAATTTGAGTTTAAACGAATTATTAACAGTATAAAACAATGGATCTACACCTGGAGGTACTTGATTGTCGTAATCGAAACGAGCAAACACTCCAAAGGTAAATTTCTTGGATATTTTAAACTCCAGTTTTGTTTCACTCCAAACCCGATAATCAGAAGGATTTGAATAATCAGGTTCGTAATACGTAGTATGGCCAAAAGTAGCTGAAGGCGATATTTTCCAATCAAACGCCAACATAGAACTAAACTTCACTAAACTCTTGGTACGTTCATAGGTTTTGGTTTCGAACAATTCGTTAAGGTAAATGGTGTAGGCCACTAAAAAAAGTGAGAATTTTTCATTATCGGCCACATTAAAACGAGGCCCTCCCCCTATCACATAACGATGTTTTAGCTGTTTAACACGATTGTAACTATATTGACAAAAGGCTTCGGCAATAATTATTTTTTCGGGCACCCAATAATTATACTTTAACATGATGTTACCATTATCTACATTTTGTTTCTTATCAATCTGACTATACCCTAAATCAGAGGATAAAAGATAGGTGTTTTCATGGTCGTTGTATTGTAGTTTAATACGAGAAGCTACCTGCGTCATATCCGTATTGGTATGCACAAAGTTTACGCCCACGTCAATATCGCCTTGCATACCCTTCTCCAAATTCTTAGTCCGTCGCTTCTCTACATTCACAATCTGGCTTGACACAGCCCATGAGAACAAAAAACTAAACCCAACTCCAATAACCATTCTAAGCATAAAGATCATTTTTATGTGGCAAAAGTAAGATTTTCAACGCATACAAAACCAATGGGTCAAAATAAGATTTTATAAAAGAAGTGGTTCAAATTTATGGTTTATGCGCTGTAACGTTTACCTTTGCACATCTCAAAACAAAACGTAACACGATTTAATATATGCCAGGAATTTCGAGACGAGGAAAAAAAATGCCCACATCGCCCATTAGGCGCTTGGTACCTTTTGCAGAAGAAGCTACTAAAAAAGGGGTGCATGTATATTATTTAAACATTGGACAACCAGATATAAAAACGCCTGAAGTAGCCCTTGAGGCCATACATAACTACAATCAAACCATTGTTGAATACAGTCACTCGGCTGGTAATGAGAGTTACCGTCGCAAACTAGCTGCTTCGTATCGTAAACACGGCATTGATGTAGACTACACCGATTTGATGATTACCACTGGAGGTTCAGAAGCAATTATGTTTGCTTTTTTTAGTTGCCTGAGTAACGGCGAAGAGATAATTATACCAGAACCATTTTACGCCAACTATTATGGTTTTGCGGTGTCGGCTGGAGTAAAGGTAAAAGCCATCACCTCTAGCATTAAAGATGATTTTTCCTTACCTTCTATTGCAGAATTTGAACAACTCATTACACCAAAAACAAAGGGTATTTTAATTTGTAATCCCAATAACCCAACCGGTTATTTGTATTCGGCAGAAGAGATGGAACAACTGCGTCAATTGGTAAAAAAACACGATTTATATCTTTTCTCTGACGAGGTGTATCGTGAGTTTTGTTACGATGGCGAAAAACATATTTCAGCCATGCACCTACAAGACATCAATCAAAATGTGGTGATGGTGGATTCTGTTTCAAAACGATACAGTGAGTGTGGCGTTAGAATTGGCTCCTTAGTAACTAAAAACAAGGCCGTGATAGAAACAGCCATGAAATTTGCTCAGGCCCGATTGAGCCCTCCAGGCTTTGGACAAATAGCTGGAGAAGCGTCGTTAGATACACCCCAATCGTACTTTGACCATGTGTATAACGAATACATAGCACGACGTAACTTTTTGGTTGAAGGACTAAATAAAATACCAGGTGTGTACTCACCTATGCCAAAGGGTGCTTTTTATACCATGGCTAAATTACCTGTGGATGACACTGATAAGTTTTGCCAATGGATACTTAGTGAATTTGATTACGAAGGTCAAACAGTAATGATGGCACCAGGCTCGGGGTTCTACAAAACACCTGGATTGGGTAAAAACCAAGTTAGAATAGCCTATGTTCTTAAAATAGAAGATCTTACAAAAGCACTTGTTGTACTAGAGAAAGCACTTGAAGCCTATCCAGGCCGAATATTATAAGTTAATTAAAGAAAAATAAAAGATCGGTTTATTACAAACCGGTCTTTTTTTATTTAACGCACTTGATTCATTGATTTTTTTATCTTTGTAACAAAACCATTCCTTTGAATTTTGAACTTTTCATAGCACGCAAGATCCGTTCTGGCGGTTTCTCTGGTAAGAAACTGGCTGGCCCAGTCATTAAAGTAGCCACCTTAGGCATTGTATTAGGTATGGTGGTGATGATCCTATCATTAGCCATTGGCTTTGGCTTTAAGCGCGAAATAAGAGATAAGATAACTGGCTTTGGATCACACATTCAAATAATGAGTTACGATTACAACTACTCCTACGAAACCAACCCCATAACAAAAGACAGTACACTTAAAGCGACTCTTCAGGCCATGCCAGGCATCACTAAAATACAAGCTTTTGGTACTAAACCCGGCATTATAAAAACCAACGACGCCATGCAAGGCATTGTTCTAAAGGGCATTGATGCCAGTTACGACTGGACGTTTATGAAAAGCATCCTCACCCATGGCCGTACAATGGAAATTAAAGATACTGTACGATCTGATGAGATATTGATATCCGATGAATTAGCATCGATGTTACACCTTAAGTTAGGTGATGATGTGCGGATGTATTTTTTTCAGAGTAATATATTAGCTCGAAAGTTTAAGATTGTAGGCATCTACGATTCACACTTTCCTGAATACGACAAACTTTTTGCTTTGGTAGACTTGCGTCATGTTCAAAAACTTAACGACTGGGACGAAACACAAATATCGGGTTACGAAATAACCGTTGATTCATTTGACAATCTTGATAAACTAAGTAAGGCTGTGGATAACGAAACATCAACCTATATTAGTGAAGATGGAGGTATGTTACGCACCAAAAGCATTAAACAAATACAACCTCAAATATTTGGATGGCTCGACTTGTTAGACCTTAACATGGTTGTGATTTTAGTGTTAATTGTTTTGGTTGCTGGGTTTAACATGATTTCTGGCTTACTGATATTAATACTTGAACGCACGAATATGATTGGTATTTTAAAAGCTCTAGGCGCAGGTAATAACTCTTTAAGGCGTGTGTTTTTATACTTATCGGCTTATATCTTAGGAAGAGGTTTATTGTGGGGGAACCTCATCGGCATTGGTCTGTGTTTAATACAGAAATACACTCAAGTTATTCAGCTTGATGCGTCTAATTATTACCTCGAAACAGTACCCATCTACATCACACCATTACACATTGTATTACTAAACATCTGCGTTATATCATTAACCATGTTAATGATGTTAGGACCTTCTTATTTAGTCTCACGCATCTCGCCAGTAAAAGCCATTCGATTTAATTAAAAAAAATGCACGAAAGACAAAGCCTCTCGTGCATTAAGTTTTATTGGATTAACCCTTAAAAAGTCATGCCTACACGCACCATAAAATTAGTACCTGCTTGCACAAAATAACCATCCATCACATGATGTTGAGGCGTATTATTAGCATCATTTAAATAATACTGATACACCCATGCATTGGTTATGTACTGCTCATTAAGAAGATTATTCACCTTTAAACCAAGGTTAAAAGCACCCACTTTATCAACTTTAAAATCGTAATTAATCATTAAGTCGTTTACCAACCACGCACTCAACATACGGTCTTTGTTAGATGTATTATCGATGTATTGCTCACCCACATACTTAGACAGCAACGACACTGTAAGACCTTTAACAGCCAGATAATTAAAGCGACTAGCGGCCGTAATATTAGGTGAAAAAGCTAAATCTGTTTTTCCTAAGTCTGACACAAATTGTTTTTGCATATCAGGATCTTCTACTTCAGGAAGTCCTATATTCAACTTATCATGATCTTCTTTTTTCTTTGCATCAAAACTCCAGTTATCAACATAAGAGGTAAAATCTTTTATTTTATTCATTGAGAACGTTGCATTACCCACCCAATTAATGCGTGAAGTAATAACAAAAGCGGCAGCTACCTCAACACCAGTGCGGTAACTACTTGGCACATTAACCATAATTGGCTCTCCAACATTATTAATTTCGCCCGTTTGTACCAACTGATCTTCGTAAGCCATATAAAAACCATTAATATTTAATTTAGCACGGCTAGTTTGCACCTCATACCCCACTTCGTAATCGACTAATGTTTCGGGAGTTGGTTTTTGACCTAGGTCGGCATCTCTAAAATTGCTACGCGATGGCTCCCGTTGAGCTTTAGCTACGGAAGCAAATACCCGCTGATTTGGTGTTATTGCAAAATTGACACCACCTTTAGGATTAAAGAAACCATAGTTATAACGCTGCGTCAAATCTGACAAATCGTCATGAGTTCCTTCCATCCCAAAATCGACGTAACGATATTGCAAATCACCAAACAAACTAAGCGCTCTAGTTACGTCATACGACGCTTTTAGAAAACCATTCAAGTCATTTTTTTGCCCAGTACTCGAATACCATTCAAAATTATCTGTTATGCCATTATTAACAGCTGCCCAAACAATGTTTCCATAATGGTCGCCTTCGTATTGATTATAAGCACCACCTAAATTAACAATCAAACCTTTCAAGGAGTAATTAGCAGAGAAAGTAGCGCCATAAAAATCGTTATCAAGCCACTTTTGTAGAATCATATCTGTTTTTTTCACCGAAGCACCATCTATAACAACCTCATCAAACCCCACATTATACTTACTAAATTTAGTATTGTACTTATACGACTCGTAATACCCCTTTCCTTTGGTGTAATGTAGAGCTGATGTAATATTTAGGTTTTTATTAAACGTATGGGTAAAGTGTAGCTGATAATGATCTTGCTTGTAATTATCGGTTTGATTAGCATACAAATAACGATTATAAGTACGAGCGTCCGATGCAAATAGATTAGCAGTCTCTTCGGCCGACCAATCCTCGTGATTAACCAACGTTCTCATGCCAGTGGTGTCGTTATCTAACTTCACCTTAGGTACGCCATTCCACGCTTGATATGTTTTTTCGAAACCTGCAAACGTTATAAATTTAAACACCGACTTTTTACCATACCAACCACCTGATAGGTAATACGATTTAAGGTCAGAAGCTCCACGGTCAACAAAACCATCGGATTTAATTTGTGATAAACGCACATCAAAAGCCAAGTTATTATCTAACAAACCAGAAGATAGAGCCACCGAATTTTTCCATGTACTAAACGACCCATAACTATTATCAACCAACACACTAGAAGTGGTAGGCGCATCCAAGGTACTTAGGTTGATAGAACCACCAAACGACGAAGCCCCATTGGTAGAAGTACCAACGCCACGTTGCATTTGTAATTTATCGGTTGAGGCAGCAAAATCAGGCATATTAACCCAATACACACCTTGACTCTCGGCATCGTTAAGCGGAATCCCATTCACCGTTACGTTGATACGTGTGATATCGGTACCACGAATTCGAAAACTAGAGTAACCCACCCCAGCTCCTGCATCAGAACTAGTTACCACACTAGGCAATTGGTCTAACATCGAAGGCAAATCTTGACCGAAGTTAACTTCCTTTAGTTGTTCGCCAGTCATCTCGGCCACGGCTAAGGGAGCATCTTTTCTAGCGCGAACAGCAGCCACAACCACCTCACTGGTCATAATGGACGAAAGCTTCATGGTTATCACTAAATCTTTAGCATCATCCAAATCATATTCTAATGTTTGGTAACCTAAGTACGAAAAAACCAAAGTCTGTGCACCTGTTTCAATGGCGGTATAATTAAATCGACCAATACCATCTGTGATAGTGCCAAGCATTGTGTTTTTTTGAATGATGGTCACACCAACCAAAGGTTGGCCACTTTCATCAAGCACCTTACCAGTGACCAAACTTTGCGAAAAAGTAAGGACGGTAGTCATTAAAAAAATTACATAAAATAATAGTGTTTTCATTTTTAAGCAGATAAAGTTTTAAAATTAAACAGTACTGCAATGAGGAAGTCAATTTTGAGTCGCTTTTTCCCTTTCTGGCATTACCCAGACAGGTTCAAAGGGTATAATCTCAGCCATTGCATTTTTGTAATACACAGTAGGCACCCCATTGTAGAAATATGACGCAAAGGTAGGAGGGTTTTCTAAACTGACAAATTAATTAAAGACTTTTTTATCTTAAATACTCAACCTACTGCAAACAATCATCCCAATCTTTCCAAACGGGCTCGTAACCCTGCTGGCGAATCATATCACAAACCACCTCAGGCGAACGCCCATCAGCCACGCTAAATTGCTCTAAAGCATGATTATACACGGCATATCCACCAGGCTCTGTTTTAGAACCAGCACTCATGGCCGTAACGCCCAACTGCATCATATTATCACGAAATATCATGCTTTCACGCGTTGATAAGGATAAATCCACATCCGCATTAAAAAGACGATAGGCCATAATTAATTGAGCCAGTTCCTTGTCGTTAACAGGAAAGTTGGGTTGAAAAGTGCCCATATGAGGTCTTAAGCGAGGAAAAGAAATGGAATAACGAGTGCGCCAAAAGTTTTTCTCTAGATAACTTAAGTGAGTGGCCGTAAAAAATGAATCGGTACGCCAATCTTCCAACCCCAACAAACAGCCTAAGCCAATTTTATGAACTCCCGCAGCTCCCAGTCGCTCGGGAGTGGCCAAACGATAGTTGAAATCTGACTTTTTACCTGAAGGATGATAAGTCTTATACCGATGCTGATGATATGTTTCTTGATAAACATACACCGTATTTAAACCTTCTTGAACCAGGGCTCTATATTGGTCTTCGTGCATGGGTTGTACCTCAATGGATACTTGTGAGAAAAAAGGTTTTACAAAACGAATAACCGACTTTAAATACTCAAAACCACACTGAGCAGGATGTTCACCAGTAACCAACAACAGATGGTCAAACCCCATGGATTTAATGACATCAATCTCTTGTTTCACTTGCTCGAGAGACAAGGTAATGCGCTGAATGTCATTACCATGACTAAAGCCACAATATACACAGGCATTAGCACAGGCGTTGGATAAATATAAGGGTATGTACATCTGCATCACCTTACCAAAACGCTTTTGCGTCATAGCTTTGCTTTTGAAGGCCATCTGTTCCAAATAAGGTGCAGCAGCAGGCGATATGAGCGCCTTAAAATCGTCTAAACCACAATTAGTTGCCTGTAAAGCACGCTCTACATCGGCAGCTGTTTTAGCATAAATAGACTCCCTCTCCTCATCCCAATTCATGGCCGAAAGCCGTGCTTCAAATGTATTCATTGTATATTATGTATCACTCGTTATCCTAAACATCCTCTCCCCAAGCGCACTTTGTACTATAAAGCACTAAGCACCTTTCTTAACTAAGCCCTTTTTCGTACTAAGCACCTCTCTGCACTAAAAAGCACCATAAAACACTTAATCTAAAAACGCAGTCAGAGGGCTCGAAGCCTCAGCCAAATGGCCTCTTTGTGCCAATTTAGCTTCATAGGCCAAACGCCCAGCTTCCACTGCCATTTTAAAAGCGTGTGCCATCAACACTGGGTTTGGCGACACAGCAATGGCAGTATTCACCAACACGGCAGCAGCCCCCATTTCCATGGCTTCGGCAGCATGTGACGGTGCGCCAATTCCAGCATCAACAATCACAGGTACATTACTTTGCTCAATAATAATGCGTAACATCTCACGAGTTTGTAAACCTTGATTGGAACCGATAGGAGCACCTAGTGGCATCACAGCAGCAGTACCCACCTCTTCGAGTCGTTTGCACAAAACGGGGTCGGCTTGCACGTAAGGCAACACCACAAAACCCAGTTTCACCAATTCTTCGGCAGCCTTAAGCGTTTCTACGCCATCGGGCAATAGGTATTTTGGGTCGGGATGAATTTCCAACTTTAACCAATTGGTTTCTAACGCTTCGCGAGCTAACTGAGCCGCAAAAATTGCTTCTTTAGCATTTCGCACCCCACTGGTATTGGGCAACAACTGAATGTGTGGATGTTGTAAATGTTTTAGTATATCATCGGCACTGCTCTTTAAATCCACACGACGCAGAGCTACTGTTACTAATTGAGATTGACAAGCTAAAATAGCTTCTTCCATCACTACGTTAGAAGCAAACTTTCCGGTGCCAGTAAACAAACGTGATGAAAACTGGCGGTTTCCTAAGTGTAATAAACCCATGAAAATAGTATAATTGACTATTGTACAAACGTCATCATTAAGATGTAAACCTATGAATGACTTATTTTTTTGTGGTAAGGCGAGTCCAATTAAACGAACTGCACTTACCAATTTCTTTAAGAAGCTCAAGTGTATAAGCACCAGGCTGTTCATCATTAACAATGGCCGACGAAAGCGCTACACCATGCACCCCAGCATCAAACAACGGTTTGAAATCTGATTTGTCTAACCCACCAATGGCCACAATGGGAATATTAATGTTATGCTCTTTGCACAACTGAAAAATATGCGCATACCCTTCGATACCTAACACAGGGCTCAGATTCTTTTTGGTTGATGTAAATCGAAAAGGCCCAAGGCCAATGTAATCTACACTTTCATCTATCAAGCGGAGGATGTCGTCGAAGGTATTGGCTGTTCCGCCAATAATGGCCTGAGGACCTAGAATAGAGCGCGCCTCCATGGGTGACATGTCGTTTTTACCTAAGTGAACCCCATCAGCACCTATTAAAGCAGCCAACTCCACACGGTCATTCAAAATAAAAGTAGTTGCGTTTTCCATACAAAACGACAAACAACGCACCGCTTCGCGCTTTACCACTTCAGGATCTTCATCTTTCATACGGAGCTGCACCCAATTGCCTCCGCCATATACAAATTGTTTGACCTGCTCAAAGTAACTTATTTTTGTTGGAGCTGAGGTTATCAGCTGCAAACGTGCGATTGCTTTATCCATAATCCTATTCTATGTTAGTGGGATGGAATCCCAATAAAGATTCATGTGAGGCGATGAAGCCTTTCACATAAAAATGAGCCTTCTGACAGGCATTTTTCAAACTTTCGCCCAAGGCTAAATTAGCACAGATAGCTGCCGACAACACACAGCCTGTGCCATGTTTTTGCCAGTCTCCTTCTACCTTTTTTGATATTATTAATAGTTCGGGCTGCTTCGGTGTATATAACTTGTCACACACCGCACTGTTATGGGTATGTCCCCCAGTAATTAACACGGCACAGTTTAATTCTGTTGCCACATCGGATGGTAAAGTCTCCTTAAACATGGTTGTAAACTCTGGTATATTAGGCGTTAGCAACTGAATTCTATCTTTTACCAACAGACCGACATCTAATGCATCATCTCCATGAAAATCAAACCCTGAAGATGCTTTTAAAATAGGATCCCAGATAACAAAGGCATCAGGCCATTTAAGATTGATGAAATCAAGAACCAAACTTAATGAAGCTTGAGATTCGATCAACCCAATTTTAATAACCGAGGGATGATATTTAGTACTTAACACATCCAACTGCCTTATTATTTGATCTATGGACATCCATGTTAATCCTTCAAAAAAAGACTCGTGCTGATAAGTAATAGCGGTTACGACACTCAACCCAGCCACTTTGTGTTGTTCAAAGGTTTTACAATCTGCCACCACTCCGGCACCTCCCGAAGGGTCGAAACCAGCTATTGATAATACCGTTACCATTTTATTCACTAGAGCTTGCATAAATTGTCGATGGTTGCAAATCGTTGTACCAAAGCCGTTACATTACTATCGTTGACAAAAGGCAACCATAAAACACCCAATAAAGCCACGCCATCAAACCCAAGGTTACGAACCTCATCAATGTGAGATGCATCAATCCCGCCTAAAGCAATTACATCAATCGCATGAGGCTGACTTAAATACGAACGCAACTCACTCATCACAAAATTAGACCTATACCCTTGTTTGGAGATACTTTCAAACACAGGACTCAAAAAAGCATACGAGAACACTTTTGTAAGATTCATCACTTCGTTAAGCGAATGGGTAGAGATGCTTTTTTTGATGTCTTTATACTCCACATCATGGGCATCTAAACGATTATAGCGAGTAATATGAATCCCTGCCAACTTGTATTTAGCAACTAAATAAGGATGATTATGCAACACCAAATAAGGATGATATTGCTTCTCAATACGAATGAGCCACATCTCCATTTGATGTTCAGAAAATTCTGGTTTTCGCACATGCAACAGCTGCATCCCAGCTCCAAATAAAGCATGTATGGCATGGGCTTCGTTAGGCACCTGTTGGGGATGAGTGATTACAATAAGTTTCATATAACTTAGTTATTACAAGTACAATTCGCCACCGGCATCCTTAAACATCTCACTTTTTTCCGACATCTTTTTGGCCAGCTCACGCACTTCCATTGTCGAGCGCATGGAGCAAAAGTTCTCGCCACACATCGAACAAAAATGCGATGATTTATAGCCCTCATCAGGCAAGGTTTTATCGTGATATTGCATGGCCGTTTCTGGGTCTAAAGCCAAGGCAAACTGATCCTTCCATCTAAACTCAAAACGTGCCTTACTCATGGCATAATCTCTAAACTGAGCCCCTGGAAATCCCTTGGCCACATCGGCAGCGTGAGCGGCTAACTTATAGGTGATCACCCCCGTCTTAACATCATGTTTATCAGGCAACCCCAGGTGTTCTTTGGGAGTTACATAACAAAGCATGGCGGTTCCTTGCCACGCAATCATAGCACCTCCAATGGCTGAGGTGATGTGATCGTAACCCGGTGCAATATCAGTAACTAATGGCCCAAGCGTGTAAAAAGGCGCTTCACCACATTTTTCTAGTTGCAAGTCCATATTTTTCTGAATGCCTTGCATGGGCACGTGACCAGGGCCTTCAATAATAACTTGCACAAATTTAGAACGAGCAATCTCGGTTAATTCGCCCAAGGCTTCTAACTCACCAAACTGCGCCCTGTCATTGGCATCGGCCATACAACCCGGACGCAGTCCATCACCCAAAGACACACCTACATCGTAGGCTGCCAAGATGTCGCATATCTCGCTAAAATGTGTATACAAAAAGTTCTCTTGATGATGTTGTAACATCCATTTGGCCATGATGGAGCCTCCTCGCGATACAATACCCGTCACACGATGAATGGTAGCAGGAATATGGCGCATCAACAAGCCAGCATGAATAGTAAAATAATCAACACCTTGTTCTGCTTGTTCAATCAAGGTATCGCGATACAGTTCCCACGTCAATTTAGTGGTATCGCCACTAACTTTTTCCAAAGCTTGATACAATGGCACCGTACCTACCGGCACTGGCGAGTTACGCACAATCCATTCACGCGTCTCATGAATATTAGCACCAGTAGATAAATCCATAATGGTATCGGCACCCCAACGGAAGGCCCACACTGCTTTTTCTACTTCTTCGGTGATGGATGATGTGGTAGGCGAATTACCAATATTAGCATTTATCTTCACCAAAAAATTACGCCCAATAATCATGGGTTCTACTTCTGGATGGTTGATATTGGCAGGCAAAATGGCTCTACCAGCGGCTAATTCGGCACGCACAAATTCAGCAGTCACTTCTGTTTGGGGTATATTGGCTCCAAAGCAGTTGCCACGATGCTGACGATACTTTTCTTTTATATCTTGAATTTTCTGATTCTCACGAATGGCCACATATTCCATTTCGGGGGTGATGATACCCATGCAAGCATAATAAAACTGAGTTGGTACCCGTCCCTCTTTAGCTCGCAAAGGCATGCGGTTAGCGTGGTCAAAACGTAAGTAATCTAGTTCTTTATTTGCCAAACGCTCACGTCCATATTCAGAGCTTTGTTGAGCCAATTGCTCTACATCACCTCTTTCTACAATCCACTGCTCACGTATCTTAGGCAACCCTTGTTCCAAATCCACGGTATAGTTAGGGTCGGTATAAGGCCCACTGGTATCGTACACCGTTACGGGAGGATTTTCCAACACCTGCCCATCGGCAGTGCGTGTGTTACTTAATATTATTTCGCGATGAGGCACCGCAATATCATGAATAGTACCACCTTCATACACCTTGCGGGATGAGGGGAACGGTCCGGTCGTGATTCCAGACTGGTCAATTTTATTTATTTTGCTCATAATTCATTGGTTGTAAATCAGCCACCTTGACTGGCTTTGATAATTAACACCTTATCGTTTTCTTGCAGTAAAGTAGAAGTCCATTGGCTTTTAGGAACCACAGTTTCGTTAATAGCAACCGCTATTCCTCCCACAAGTCCAAAATCAAAATGGGTAATCATGCCTTCCACATTGGTATTAAGATCAACAGTTTCCTCCTGTCCATTTATAAAAATCACCATACTAACATTGTAAAATTTAAAAAAGGAGGTACTATCCCAATCGCTAGCTTATTCCCTGCGTCAGCATTACCTGCATCAGGTTCAAAGGGTATGATCTCAGCCTGTCGAGTTATAGGCACCCCCAAAATTGCATCCAAAGGTAAACGAAATAAAAACAGAGAACCAAATAAAAAAGCCGAAGATTAAATCTCCGGCTTGTTATTTATAATGAATCAATAAAACTATTTCTTTACTTTAAGCACATCTGTCACCATCTTAACTAAATCTTCTTTAGGACGATAACCCATTGCAGCTTGCGGTTCGCCAACCATAGGAATAAACACTAAGGTTGGTAAACTTTGAATACCAAAGGTAGAAGCCAATTCTTTCTCGTTATCGGTATTTACCTTGTAAATCTGTATTTTACCGCCGTATTCCTTTTGTATCTCAACCAAGTGAGGCGACAACATTTTACAGGGACCACACCAGTCGGCATAAAAATCAACAATGGCAGGCACCTTACCTTCAAATTTCCAGGTTTTATTCTTTTCGTAATCAAAAACCAACTTCTTAAACTGGTCTTTGGTAAGGTAAATAACGCCACCTGCTTCACTGCTTGTTTCACTTACCGTTGTATTTTGTTCGCTTTTTGTTTTAGCAGTATTAGCGCACGACACAGCCGACAAGAAAAACCCAGTAAAACCAATCATTAATAATATTTTTCTCATTTTTTTTGCTTTAATTAACAAAGAACTTAATTGTCATTACCCAAAAATACTTTTTCTAATTTAATTGACCCAATTGTATTCCTAGGTTTTTCTTGTTTGACGAGTTTTGCCTTACAACCTTACATGAAGTTTGTAGATTTTGTCAATTACTAAACGTAAACATCAGTAAAACACTACTCCACGTTTAACACTTCTTTAAACGCTCTAATAAAAGAATCTTTTGGCAAAGCACCTTGTGCCATCTGTGGTTGTCCTTCCTTTGGAACAAATAATATAGAAGGAATGCTTTGAATGCCAAATATAGACGATAATTCACGCTCAGCCTCTGTATCTACCTTATAAATAGTTAGTTTACCATCGTATTCCTTAGCTAATTCTTCTAAAAGCGGAGCCACAACTTTACAAGGCCCACACCAATCTGCATAAAAATCGATGATACAAGGCTTATCACCTTTAAATTTCCACTCTTTATTTTTCTCGTAATCGAACACTTTAGCTTTGAAAGTGTCATTGGTTAATAACTCTAACATGGTTTTCTAGTTTAAGTAATTTATATCAAACATATCTACATATATCAATATCAACAATTGTACCAAAGATACAATATACAGCACTTTTGCCCAAAACCGCAAAATAATTGTAATTTTGGCAGTTCATTACAAATATGGCAGTAAGCATGAAGAAACATCTCAACCACATCGTATTTCGAACCATCAGTGAAATAAGCGCCCAAGAAAACCAAGAATGTTATGTGATTGGTGGTTTTGTTCGAGATTTGTTTCTTGAACGCCCATCAAAAGATATTGATGTGGTGGTAGTGGGCAGTGGCATTGAGTTGGCAGAGAAAGTAGCTGCCAAATTGGGTAAATTACGTCTTAACGTATTCAAAAATTTTGGCACTGCTATGTTTAGATATCGCGAATTAGAAGTTGAATTTGTGGGTGCCCGCAAAGAATCCTACGAACGTCACTCGCGTAATCCTATTGTGGAAAACGGGACTTTGGAAGATGACCAAAACCGCAGAGACTTTACCATCAACGCACTGGCACTCAGCCTTCAAAAAGAAAACTTTGGTTCGTTGCTTGATCCGTTTGATGGCTTGAAGGACATCGAAAACAAAATTATTCGAACGCCATTAGACCCAATGATTACGTTTTCAGACGATCCTTTACGTATGATGCGTGCCATCCGTTTTGCCACACAGTTAGGTTTTATGATCGAGGAAACAACTTTTCAAGGCATTATAAATAATAAAGAACGTATTCATATTGTATCGGGTGAACGTATTGCTGATGAGCTTAATAAAATAATTATGACTGACAAACCCTCTGTGGGTTTTAAACTGCTGGAAACCACAGGGCTTTTGCAACTGATATTCCCCGAGTTACAAGCCATGAAAGGCGTTGATAAGGTAAATGGAAGAGCACACAAAGATAATTTTTATCATACCTTGGAAGTGTTGGATCGCATTACACCTCACACCACCAATCCATGGTTGAGATGGTCGGCAATATTACACGACATTGCAAAACCTCGCACCAAAAGATACGATAAAGAGAGTGGATGGACGTTTCATAACCATAACTACATTGGCGAAAAAATGATACCCACCATTTTTAACCGCATGAAACTGCCGCTTAACGAAAAGATGAAATTTGTGCAAAAGATGGTGAGTTTGCACATGCGCCCCATTGTGTTAAGTCAAGAAGTGGTGACCGACTCAGCCGTACGCCGTTTATTGGTTGAAGCGGGTGATGATATCGATGACTTAATGACCTTATGTGAGGCAGATATCACCTCCAAAAACTCGGAGAAAGTAGAGCGTTACATGCGTAACTTTAAAGTGGTACGTCGCAAGCTGAAAGAGATTGAAGAAAAGGATCAACTGCGTAATTTTCAACCTCCCGTATCGGGCGAATGCATCATGGAAACGTTTAATTTAGAGCCATGTAAAGCTATTGGTGATATCAAATCAGCCATAAAAGAAGCCATTCTCGAAGGTGAAATACCAAACCAATTCGAACCAGCTTACGCATTCATGCTTAAATTAGGTCAGGAAATGGGTTTTACTGCTGTGGAAAAATAGGTACGTTTGATTTAATTTTTTTAGCTTCGTCTCATGAATAAAATACTCTTAATAATTAGCCTAATTGTTTCTTGTCCTGCATTGATGTTGAGCCAATCGTTTCCGTATGTTGAGTACGGAGTGAAAATGGGTGGATCACTTACGCCTGGTTACTTTAGCAACGATGAAAAAGCCGACCCAATTAACCTAGTAGGACAACAATTAGGACTGCGATTTGTGCATGTACAAACCAAACATGCTGGCATCTTACTTGAACTAAACTACAACAAACTTGAGCAGAAGCTAGACAACCTAACTTATAGTTATGATTGCGTTCAATTTCCATTTTTAACGCACATACCTATGCAACTGAGTAATAGTTTGGGTGTAATAATTAACGCAGGTGGATTTACAAACGTGCTGCTTAATAGGGACGACAAACTGGTATTGGAGCGTGATTTTCTATATGGATTGGCGGCTGGCGTTGGCATCAATTTAACGGTTAAAAAACTAGCTATTGGTCTTGAAGGTCGTTACTACTTTACCTTGCCAACTAACAGTTTAACTAATGACAAACTACGTAGCAACATTCTAGAAGTAGGTCTATCGTTGTGTTATTCTACCCGTAATTAATTGGCACATGACTAACTCAACGCATTCAAGTCATTTTTTTGACCAGCAAAATCAATCTATCATAGCCGATGAGTACAAACCTATTATCATCACCGATAGCTTTAAAACACCGGCTAACATAGGTAACATCCTTAGATTAGGCACAAATATAGGCGCTTGCAAAATCATCACTATTGAAAATATAACTTTAAAAGATCGTAAAATACGAAAGACAGCTGGAGCTGCCTTTGACCACATCCCACTCATCACAACAGACCTAGCTAATTTTCAATCTTTTATACCTTCAGACTATACCTTAACCGCGTTAGAAACTTGCACCGGAGCTCAAAATATATTTCAATGCCAATTACCCAGCAAAATGGCTTTGGTATTAGGCAACGAAATAAGAGGCATCAGTCCTGAATTATTAACCCTTTGCCAATCGGCCATTTACATCCCCATGCCAGGTAGTGTGAAATCAATGAATGTATCACATGCCGCAGCTGTAGCCTTATTCCAATGGCTCAACCAACATCTTAAAAGCATTCTATAGGTTAAATTATTGAGAGGTAAACGGTGGCAAAACCAACATAACGGGTAGATGGTCACTAACACCTCCCAAATACCTAGGACCCACATAAGTACGATAAGGTTTTACGCCACTGTAGGTTGGGTCGTCTTCTAATAGAAATGGCAAACTAACAATTTGACTAAAACCATTATTAGTCAACAACACACGATGAATAGACGCTGACACAAATACATGGTCTATCAAAGCCCATTGCCCTTGATACTTATGCGAACCTCCAATCTTATCACTTATCATCTTGGTAACAGATGCCGTTTCGAACAACCGAGGAACCAACTCGCCCAGTAACAATGAGATAGAGCTAGTGCCTATCTCTGCATTAAAATCACCCATCACAATAATGTTTGCTTGGTTGTTTAGACTCAGCAGGGAGTCTACCTTTAAGTTTAATTGATGAGCTACGTATTCGCGCCGTGGTTCCGACTGCATCTCACCACCCAATTTAGAGGGCCAGTGGTTGATGAAAAAATGTAAGGTGTCATTTTGGTTTGAAAGGCCTTTCACATACAACACATCACGCGTCACTAAATTCATGTCAGCATTTGATACATTAATACTCTGATAAGATAATGGGGTAAATACACCCTTTCGATATAACAAAGCCACATCCACCCCACGCTTATCGGGTCCATCCACATGCAAGAATCGATACCCCAATTGATACAAACCATTGCTATAAAGTAAGTGTTTAAGCACAGCTGCATTTTCAACTTCACACAACCCAACCACGGCAGGTAAATCCCACTTGTTAGAGGCGATAATAACCTTTGATATTGCTTTTAACTTGTTATTTAAACGGTAAAAAGTCCAATATTTATCGCCATCGGGCAAAAATTCACCATCGTCTTTTAAACTGTCTTTCTCGCAGTCGTAAAGATTCTCAACATTATAAAAGAGCACGGTAAAAGGGGAGGCTTGAGCTAACAAAGGTGTAACGCAAAAAAACAGCAAAAACGCGGCAAAAACATATTTAAGAACCATCATCGCAACATCTATTTAAGAATGCCACAACAAGTTACTAAACATTAAGCATTTAATCCACTCTTCATAACAAGACACAATGTTAATTAATGGTGAATTTAGAAGAGATAAATACCCCAAAACAGAATTTAAACATTCAATAATTCTGTATCTTGCAGCTCAAATTCAAAAGAAAAAACTTATATGGACTACAACCGCCCCTTTACCTTCGACCGGGTCGTGAGAATTATTTTTAGCATCGTCATAATAACTGGTATATTATTTACAATAAGCACACTACGAAATGTATTAGGTCCTTTTGTCATTGCCGTATTTGTAGCTTACTTTCTCAATCCTGTGGTTGAATTTATACAAAACAAGATACGTATCCGCAATCGCGCCGTTGCTGTATTAATTACCTTTAGCTTAGTCATTTCTATTTTAGCAATCATATTATCCTACCTAATACCTGCCTTCATCACGGAGATGAATAAAATGATTATTCTCACTCGAAACTACATCACATCAACCGATTACGCCGAGCTGATTCCACTAGAGATACAAAATGCTGTGCGTGATTACATCAGAGACATTAACCTCATTTCTTACCTTAACCTTGAGAACATAAGTGACGTAGCTCAAAAAGCCATCCCTGGTTTTTGGAATCTTTTTTCAGGTTCGATGCAGGTGCTGATAGGCATTGTAAGTGTGCTCATCATCTTTTTGTACACAGTTTTTATATTACTAGACTACAAGAAACTAAACGAATCGTGGCCCACAGTCCTACCCGTTCGTTTTCGCCCACTGGCGGTTGAAGTGGTAAGTGATTTATCAGATGCTATGAATCTATATTTCCGTTCGCAAGGCCTGATTGCCTTAATAGTAGGTGTTTTATTAGCCATTGGATTTAAGATTATTGGCCTGCCAATGGGCATAATGATGGGCCTATTTATTGGCGCATTAAACATCATCCCCTATCTACAAATACTTGGCATTATACCGGCTATGCTTTTGGCTCTACTAAAAGCCATGGAAACTAACCAAAGCTTTTGGCATGTAATGATGTTGGTGTTAATTGTGATGGCTGTTGTACAAGTTATTCAAGAAACCGTTCTCACACCCCGTATTCTTGGCAAAGCGTATGGTATGAATCCTGCGGTGGTATTATTAACCTTATCGGTATGGGGTAGTGTTATGGGATTGTTAGGCATGCTTTTAGCACTTCCTTTAACAACACTTATTTATTCGTATTACAACCGGTTTATACTCAAAACACCCAGCGTCGAAAAAATAATTGATGAGTCGAGAAACGAAGAATTAACGGACTAAAAAAAAGACCTGCCGAAGAAGTATCGAGCAGGTCTTTTTGTTTTATTGTTTGTTGTTTAAATCAACGCTTTGATATCACTGATAATCGACTCAGCCAAGTTAGCCGCTTCGGTTTCACTTTTTGCTTCGGCATAAATGCGAATAATGGGTTCGGTGTTTGATTTACGTAATTGAACCCAACTGGTTGGGAAATCAATTTTCAAACCATCGATATCATTAATCTTCTCTTGTTTATATTTTTGTTTGATGCTTTCTAAAACAGCATCCACATCAATACCTGCTGTCAGTTCCATTTTATTTTTAGAGATGAAATAAGCTGGATAAGTAGCTCTCAACTCAGAACATTTCTTTTTGCTTAAGGCCAAATGTGATAAAAACAAACCAATACCCACCAATGAATCACGGCCATAATGACTGGCTGGATAAATGATGCCTCCATTGCCTTCACCACCTATCAAGGCGTTGGTTTCTTTCATTTTAGCCACCACATTCACTTCTCCCACCGCAGCTGGTGAGTAAGACCCGCCATAACCATGAGTTACATCGGCCAAAGCACGTGAGGATGATAGATTTGATACCGTATTACCAACTTGCTTTGATAATAAATAATCGGCCACCGCTACCAAAGTATATTCCTCTCCAAACATGCTACCATCTTCATTAATAATAGCCAAACGGTCCACATCAGGGTCTACCACAAAACCAACATCTGCTTTTTGTGATTTTATTAGGCTTGATATCTCGGTTAAATGCTCTGGAAGAGGCTCTGGATTGTGAGGAAAATGACCATTAGGCTCTGTATATAACTCGATAATATTACTAACACCCAATGCTTTTAATAACGGGGGCAATACCACTCCTCCCACGCTATTAACGCAATCGATAGCTACGGTGAAATTAGCCGCTTTTATGGCTTCTACATTCACCATCTCTAAATCCAAAACATGTTGAATATGAAAATCATTGTAGGTATTTTTTTCCACCACCACACCTAAATCATCTACCTGAGCAAAATCAAATGCTTCGGTATCGGCAATATGCAAAACTTCTTCGCCATCAGCAGCCGTAAGAAACTCACCTTTATGGTTTAATAACTTTAAAGCATTCCATTGTTTAGGGTTATGACTGGCTGTAAGGATAATACCACCTTGTGCTTTTTCGTTAGTCACAGCAATTTCGGTGGTGGGTGTTGTAGCCAAACCAATGTGTACCACATCAATACCCAAGCCTTGCAAACTACCAATAACTAAGTTCTTAACCATCTCACCCGAGATGCGTGCATCACGCCCCACAACAACCTTTGTTTTACCAGGATATTGTTTTTTTAACCATTCGCCATAGGCCGATGCAAATCGTACGATATCGAGAGGCGACAAACCATCGCCTACTTTACCACCAATGGTACCTCTAATGCCTGATATTGATTTTATTAATGTCATACAACTATATCTGTTTGTGTTTATTTTTTGTGAAGCACAAAAGTGATGATTTTTTTTTGTTTAGCCAATG
>QKIO01000190.1 GCA_003251015.1 Bacteroidales bacterium | reverse complement strand
AATCTTGTAGAGACATCTAAGACTTTTTACTACCAAACAGACTAATCATTCAAATTATATAAACAAACTTTGGTTTCATCTGTTTGAAAGTTGCGCTATTTTAAAGGATTCTTGCTACTTTTGGGAGGCAGAAAAAAATAGCATAAAAAGAGAAAACAAGGCCTTATGTCTGTAAATAATAATGAACTCAGTTACAACGAGTTTAAAGAAGAAGTACAGAAAGATTACAAGTTAGCATGCGTGAGCAGGCAAATGAGTTTACTTGCTCGAAAAGATGTGTTGGGAGGAAAGGCTAAATTTGGTGTTTTTGGCGATGGCAAAGAGATACCTCAAATTGCGTATGCCAAACAATTCAAAAATGGTGACTGGCGCTCTGGATATTACAGAGACCAAACCTTTTTATTAGCTGCTGGGATGATAACCCCCAAAACGTTTTTCGCCTCTCTCTATGGCGAAACACGCACTGAGCTAAACCCAGACAATGCAGGGCGCTCATTTAACAATCATTTTGGAACACGAATTATTGATGAACAAGGTAACTGGAAAGACCTTGCCAACATGAAGTGTACTGCTTCAGACATATCACCTACTGCTGGTCAAATGCCGCGTTTAGTTGGGTTAGCATTAGCCTCTAAATTATACCGCAACAATCCAGAATTACAAGCACAAACACAATTCAGCAACTTAGGCAACGAAGTAGCTTTTGGCACCATTGGTGATGGCAGCACTTCAGAAGGCCATTTCTTTGAAACCATGAATGCCGCAGGAGTATTACAAATACCAATGGCAGTATCGGTTTGGGATGATGGGTACGCTATTTCAACTCCCAAAAAATTTCAAACCATAAAAGAAAGCATCAGCAAAATACTAAAAGGGTTTGAAAAAGGGTCTAAAGATAAAAATGGCATACTCATCTACACATGTAAAGGATGGGACTATCCAGGCTTATGTCAGATGTATGAAGAAGGCATTGCTTTATGCCGAAAACAACACGTACCTGTATTGTTTCATGTAGAAGAGTTGACCCAACCCATTGGTCACTCAACAAGCGGCTCGCACGAACGCTACAAAAACACCGAACGTTTAGACTGGGAGAAAAAATACGATTGCCTCACACAGATGCGCTCTTGGATGATAGAGAGCAACCTAGCTTCTGAAAACGAGGTGTTGAATATCGAAAATGAAGCACTTAACCAAGCGAAAGAAGCCCAAAAAGAGGCTTATTCGGAATACATCAACCAACTAAAAAAAGAACGTGACGAATTATTAGCCATCGTAAACCAACGCCATTGTCAATGCACTACCACCAACAGCAAAGACTTACGCTTGCTGGTGGACGAATTAAACACTGTACTCGTTCTTAACCGCAAAGAGATACTTAGTACTGGTCGAAAAATACTACGTTTCTACTGTACCACCTGTCCAAGTCCAAATAACATAAGAGCAGAACTTCAGGCATGGATAAAGAAATACCAACAAGAAAATTGGGACAACTACAGTGCCTGGCTTTACAGCGAAGGAGATGAAGCGGCCATAAAAGTAAAAGGCGTAGCTCCAGCCTACAACAGTGAAGCCGAATCGGTGCCTGGAAGAGAAATATTACGTGATAACTTTGACAAAATTTTTGCCAACAACCCATTGGTCGTTGCGTTTGGTGAAGATGCTGGTTTCTTAGGTGGCGTAAACCAAACCTTAGAAGGCTTACAAGCAAAATATGGCGATTTACGAGTGAGTGATACTGGTATTCGCGAAGCAACCATCATTGGCAAAGGCATTGGATTGGCCTTGCGTGGATTAAGACCCATTGCTGAAATTCAATATTTCGATTACATACTATTTGCCTTGCAAACACTAAGTGATGATTTGGCAACCACTCGTTACCGCACAAAAAATGGCCAAAAAGCGCCTGTTATCATCAGCACTCGTGGCCATCGCCTCGAAGGCATTTGGCATTCGGGCTCGCCACTAGGCATGGTAATAAATGCCATACGAGGCATCTATGTGTGCGTACCTCGTGACATGACACGTGCAGCTGGTTTTTACAATACATTATTAGCGGGTGATGACCCTGCGTTAGTTATAGAACCATTAAATGGATATCGCATTCGCGAAAAGAGACCTACTAACATGGGTGAATTTCGCATTGCCCTAGGCATACCAGAAGTTTTACATACTGGTACAGATGTGACATTGGTAACCTATGGTTCGTGTGTGAGAATAGCACAAGAAGCCATAACCCAACTGGCACAAGTAGGCATCTCTGTAGAGCTTATTGATGTACAAACCCTTCTGCCATTCGACATCAATCACCTAATAGTGGAATCTGTTAAAAAAACAAATAGAGTGGTGTTTTTTGATGAAGATGTACCTGGTGGAGCAACAGCCTTTATGATGAGTGAAGTGGTGGAAAAACAAGGTGCATTTAACTTTTTAGATACTATGCCACGTACCGTAACAGCCAAAGAACATCGTCCAGCATACGGCACAGATGGCGATTACTTTAGCAATCCCAACTCGGAAGACGTGTATGAGGCCATTTATGAGATGATGAATGAGGCATATCCTCAAAAATTTCCACCTATCTACTAAAACCAATTGCCTTTTAAAAAAGCATAACTTTATACAGCCTCTTGTTTACTTTAGATATTAGTGTTACTTTGAAGATTCAAAATACATCTCTGACCAACCACCTAACAGTAACAGATAGGTGCAGAATGTGAAATCTTAAAACATGAAACCTTTGGATTTTAACATTTTTGAAGCTCAACAAACACATTTAACTCCCTTAAAAGGAAGGATTCTAATTGCAGAACCTTTTCTTCAAGGCCTCTATTTCAAACGGTCTATCATTTTACTCACCGAGTACAGCGAAAATGGCGCCGTGGGTTTTGTGTTAAACAAACCAATGGACTACTATCCAGACGAAGTAATTGAAGATCTTTTTAGTTTTAAAGGAGAACTCCACTTAGGTGGCCCTGTAGCTACAGACACATTATACTACATCCATACTTTAGGTGATAAAATACCTAACTCCGTTCAAATAACAGATACCTTGTATTGGGGTGGTGATTTTGAATACCTCAAAGAGCTCATCAACAAAGACGAAGCGACCTATCGCGATGTCAAATTTTTTGCAGGCTATTCGGGATGGTCTGCAGGACAGTTAGAATCTGAAATAGAAGAAAAATCGTGGATAGTATCTACCACACAAATTGAAGATTTCATAAACTTAAACCACTCTGACATGTGGAAAAAAGCCATGGAAGAGTTAGGTAGTCAATTTAAGTCGTGGATTAATTTTCCTGAGAACCCCAAATTTAATTAACAAAAGGCTCATTCAGCAACTTGGCTATAACTTTAGTTAGTTTACTAAAATAGCGTTTATCCTCAAGACCAACCACCCACTGAATACCTTGGATAGCATTGGTGATAAAGATTTCATCGGCATCAAGCAGAAGTTCTTTAGTGGCTCCCACCAACTCTTGAACCTCATATCCATTTTGCTTCAACAACAATAACACCTGCCTACGCATCACACCATCAACACAGCCAGAAGAACGTAAGGGCGTGTAGAATACATTATCTTTTACCCAAAAAAGATTAGACGCTAAAGCTTCTATAATCTTACCTTTAGTATTAGTAATCAATACATCATTAAGCCCACTCCTACTCTTGTGTAACCCAGCCATCACAAATAAAAGAGAATTGCCAGTCTTAAAAGGACTAAAGCCACTTTCACACTTGCGCTCTTCGGTATATACATCTACCAACAAACCCTTTTCATTGAGTTCATAACCCTTGGTTGATAAGGGAGTGGTTTCGATTAAAAACTGTGGCTTATTACTTTCAGGAGTATACAAACCCCCATCGGCTCTAAATACAGTCAAACGAACGCGACAGTCGCCATAAATACGATTTCGCGTGATAAGGTTAGATATAAACTCTAAAAGCTGCTCACGCGAAGGTAAATGAGTGAATTGTATTTCAAGCATCGACATACCGCGTATCAATCGCTCATAATGGAAGTCGAACAATAATGGCACTAACTGATGGCAACGGATGGTTTCAAAAAGAGCATCACCATACCTAAAGGCGCGATTATCTAACGCAAAAAGTGGTTTGTCGGCAGATAATAACTGACCATTTAGATTTACGAATAACTCTTGACTCATAACTAAAAAACTAAGCTAATTCAACAATACGAAGACAGGCAGGTATAATGGACGTATTTGGCTCGACTTTAAAACAAGCTTGTAAGCCCGCTGCATCGCCAGCTTGAATATCACGAACCGAATCGCCAATCAAAAACGATTGACTTTTATCAATGTCAAAATCACGTAATGCCTTTAATATCATCCCAGGCTTAGGCTTGCGGCACTCGCATGATTCCACATCTGAATGATGAGGACACACATAAATACCCAACACCTTGATGTTGGCTTTCTTTAATTCTTCCTGAAGATAGGCATGCACCTTAGCTACATCATCAAGCGTATATTCACCTTTGGCAACACCCCCTTGATTAGTTACAATCACAATTTCAAAACCAGCATCACATACAATACGTAAGCCTTCTATAACACCCTTATTAATCTTAAAGTCTTCAACCTTATAGATGTAATAATGCCCTACATCACTATTTATAACCCCATCCCTATCTATAAAAAGTACTTTTTTCATCTTAACGGAAGAATAATTGAGCTATAAACGAATTAAAAAGTGAGTGGTTAAATAAGATTGGAAATACCAAACCATAAACAGCACCAAAAAAATGGGCGTCATGACCTATATTATCTTGACCTCGTTGTGCCATCACACGTGAATAAATTAAATAGCCAACGCCTAATAAGATACCCGGAACAGGTATGAAATAAACCAATATTGTACCATAAGGATTGTATAAGATACTAGCAAAAACAAGGGCCGACACTCCACCAGAAGCCCCCACCGCATTGTAATTGTAATTATCTTTCTCTTTACTATAAGAATATAAACTAGATACCACAATGGCTGATAAAAAAAAGAAAACAAATAACAAACTACTATTTGCAGGAATGGTTTGCTCAAAATAATACAACACAGCACCACCAAACGACCACATTACAAACATGTTAATCAACAGATGTCCCCAGCTACCATGAAAAAAACCATGACTTAACAAACGAATGTATTCTTTACGATGTTTAATTTGCCACGCATTAAACTGGTAACGATACACCAACTCTACCCTATTAAAGCCAGCCATACTAACGCCAACAATAATCAAAATTAAGATAATAACTACACTCATAACTAATGCATTAATTTAAATATCAACTCTTTAAGCAACTCACCCGTATCGTTTGTAGCACTATCAAACCCTTTCGATTTCATATCATACTCACGAAATAAGCTAATGGCATCCACAACCTTACGTGCATTATAATTTCGAGCTCCCACTTCGTAATCACCCACAAAAAATGGGTTTATCTTGAGAGCGGAGGCCACCGCAGGCTTACTCTTATCGGTTAAATAATGATAGGCGATAAGCTTTTGAAAAGCACCAAACAACAAGGTGATAGCGGGCTGTATAGGATATTTCTTCACATCTTTACCCATCACCAGAATGATTTTATTTGCTGCCGAAATATTCTTAGTGAAAATAGCTTTTTGAAGTTCAAAAATATTATACTCCTTGCTAATCCCAATATTATCTTGAACATGAGCTGTAGTAATTTGTTTGATATCCTTGCCAACAGCCAGTTGAAGCTTTTCTATTTCATGATAAATCTTAGACAAATCACTCCCCAAATACTCCGCAAGTAAGACACTAGCTCTAGGCTCAATGGTTAATCCGCGTGAATTTAACACACTAGTTATCCACGTTGGCACCTTATCATCGTATAGTTTTTTTGAATCAAAAACAACACCACACTCATCCAACGACTTATAAAGCTTTTTTCGTTTATCAATCGTTTTGTACTTATAATTAAT
>QKIO01000221.1 GCA_003251015.1 Bacteroidales bacterium | reverse complement strand
TATTTTAGGCTTCTGTATAAAACACAAGTAGTTTTATTTGTGTTATATACCCTAAAGGGTATGAAAACAACGATGGAGTAAATTTTATATCATATCGGGTATATATTAGTTTAATTCCTTATATTTATACCCTAAAAGGTATAGGGATGAAGGGTCTTATTCAGTTTGTAAAACAGCGCAGAAAATTACTTGGATTAACGCAGCAAGATTTGGCTGAACGTGCCGGTGTTGGATTGCGCTTTATTCGAGATATGGAACAAGGTAAAGAAACATTGCGAATGGATAAAGTAAACCAAGTACTGGCATTATTTGGTCACGCACTTGCACCTGTTGAATCATACTTGTTAAACGATGGCGGTGAATAGTATTTAGCATCTGTGTTTCTAATACAGTTGATTCACCTTAGGAACCATGGATTTTATTAACATATAAAGGCTGGATAACTCAATTGGCACTAACCTACGTTTTATTATCAACATGCTTGGTCATTCCCTAACAGGACGATCCGGAGGGGTTAGTTTTAATGCTTAATGGCAGTAAGCGCAAATTTGCAAAAGGTGTGAGCATATTCTACTCAATAAATACTCCTTGTAAATTCTAATTTCTTAAATTCGACATTTAAATTTCGAAGTGAACAAAATAATATTATAGCCTAGTGCTTATTCATAATCCTAGCTGTAAGGTTTTCTCTCCTTCAACAACAAATAATCTTAGGTCTTCTAGCTTTCCTTGGGATCCATCAGGTAGAATAACAATAATGTTATGTAATAATACTTCTCCGTTTTTGAGTTTCCCAACTGAGATACGCATGGGAGTGCTTAGGCGACAACCTTGGGTTGTTAAGGCTGAGTCTGCAGCAGTGCAAGAGAATTCCTTAATATAGATGTTTTGAGTTCTTGAAAATCGGGCACTCAAATGACCTCCCATCATCAGTAATAATGGAATCGGATTGTTTGTTCTACAATCAGAGAAATTTCCTTCTGGCAACCTCTTAATTTGATATATTTTTTTATAATCAGGTTCCGTCTTATATTTATTAATCCAAACCTCTACTATGACCGTTTTGGGATTGTCGGGCTCTATGGTAAATGTCTTGTTGTCAATACGAATGACCGTACCCCCAATTACTTTTATGGTATCAACTCGGTCTTGCTCTGTTTTTACGCTTATCTTATTTTGGGTTTTGTAAAACAAGTATTCTTTCCATGAATTTATATTCACTTGTTCTTTTTCTAACTTAAACGTATGCGTGGTTGATTGGCTATAAGTCATCGTTAGTAAAGAAGTGAAAACCACAAAGGCGATTATTCTTTTCATAGTTATGGATATAATAGTTTTTTAACGTCTTTGTTCGTTGCTGGTAACTCAGAGTGAATGGTCATTGTGAATGTTAAAGCCTTTGCTTTGCGAGGTATTCTTTTGTACCTGTCGTGTTCGTACACGGCCAAATTACCATCCATTGTTACTCCCCAAATAACACAGGTGGCATCAGGGTTTAACTTGAAATTATTAAAACTAGAACTAAAGTAGGTGTATAATGTATTACTACCAATATCAGCTAAATGAATTTGACTAACTAAGATGGGATTGCCAGATTCATCTGCAAAATTGGCATTAATAATCATTCCTTGGGGAAGCTTTTGAGGGAAGTCGCAATTATAGATCCCAAACTTATCCACAATGAACGTGCGCATTATTTTTCGTGAAATAGCCTCACTTGTTTGAATGCGGTTTGCCAGCTCTGCCTCTTGTCTGCCCTTTTCTATAGTGCGTTCTGCTGTAATGCGCTCAGCTTGATATTGGCGCTCTAATAGCTGTTTTTGTGTTGCTTTATCTTTTATGGCCTGTTGGTATTGGTCGTATTTTAGTTGCGCATCAGCAAGACTAAATTGGTCAAACACAACGGTGGAAAATACCTCGTAAATCTCTTTCGGTTTTGAGAATTTCAACTTGTATAAATTTTCTTTGTTGATTCTCGAAATCTCCACGTCTCTCCATTTAGTTTGTGTTTTTGATTGGTCAAAATCGGCTTGGCTTTGAGGAGCTATCTCAAACAAAACGTTAGTATAAGGCTCTAGTTCTGGGTAATCTACGCTTTTGTATTCAATTTTGATATTATCTATTTCTGGGTTTGATGGTATTGGTTTTATAGGTTGGTTATCTATTAATGTTTCTATTTCTGCGTTTAACTGAGCGATTTCCTGGATAACGTTTGCCGAGTCTTTTTTGTAAGTGTAGATGGTATCGGGCTGATCTTTACATAAAAACTCCCACTGGCCAGTGGTTTGATTGAAGAAATAGGTGTTGTAGTAATTTGCGGTACTTATAGCTACCATCTTCACTTCTATTGTTTTATTTGGTTTGATAAAAACCAGTTCACCGGCTTGATAAGCCATTATTTCAAACATACCATCACTTTCAAAATGGTATTCACCTGATTCATCAGTATAAATCATAGGTATTCCACTCAAGAATATGTCTTGTAAGTCCCTATATTCACGATATCTTATTTCTACCTCGCCACTCACTTGCACACCGTTTTTATCTAGTAGTGATTCATGTGTTATGTAAATTTCGGTACCCGATTGCAATACCAGCATGGTGTCACGTGTATTATCAATATAAAAGGATGAAAACTCTTTTTCTAGCCCAGGAAGTGGAGGTGCTACAAAATCGGTTTTCTTGTTTTGCCAAATAAAAAACGAGGTTATCAAACCTACTATTGCTATAGAGAATAACGTGTTTTTGATTAGTCTTTTTTTGTTTGATATTTTCTTAGCAGAAGCGGTATTTAATACTTTACTAAAGTCTTTCTTAGTTGAGAGTTGCTCTTGACTAAGTTTTGTTCGGTTGTTGCTATATTTTGTTTTCATGATTGTTGACGTGTTAAGTTGTTTTTTAACTTGTTTAAAGTGCGATAGGTGCGTACTTTGGCATTGTTTTCACTGATGTTTAGGATGAATGCAATCTCTTTAAACGAATTTTCTTCGAAAAACCTCAATTCAATCAGATTCATCTCATCTTTATCAAGTTTTGCTAAAGCAAGTCTTAGTATCTCAAAGTCCAAGTCTTTTTCTGTTTCATCTGTCAGTTTAGCTATTATCGTTTCATCAATTTGAACAGTTCTTTGGATTTTGTTTTTCCTAAATCGTTGATTCATCTCATTGATGGCTATACGGTATAACCAACTTGAGAATGGGAGTCCTTTATACTCATACTGTCTTAGCTTGGTTAATGCCGTAGCAAAAACCTCAGAACATATATCAGATGCTAAATCAAGATCCGATGTGCGATAATAGATAAACTGAATAAGGTCAGGATAATATTTGTCGTATATCACTTCAAATTTGCCCGCATTCACTTTAGCTTCATTGATGAGTGTATTCTCTAGGCTTATCGCGTCCTTGTTTTGATGATATTTGGTGTTTGCATCCATAATTTCGTTTTACATTCTGATAACATAATGCCGTTGAATAGGAAAAGATACAAAAAAGATGAGTTTATTTTTTTTATTTATAAATGCAGGATGCGTATGGGGTTAGAGGGGAGTGGATCTACGTTGTGTAATAGCCTTGACGTTTGTGGTGTGGTGATCTGAAATGTATTTCAACTGATTATTAGCGCAATTTTTTGAGGCTGTTAGTGTTTTGTATTATCATTTTAAAAGCGTGTTAGCTGACAGAGTCGTGGTTGGGAACTATTTGTAATCCATCATTATCGCTGCAGCTATTACTTCTCAGGCATTACAGCGCATTTTAAACGTTCTTTGGTGGACTAAAAATGGTGAAATCTTAGTCCACCTGAAGTTCACCTCAAAATGTGCGTTTTCAGCTTTTACATGCCCACTTTTGCGCATAAAAAAAAATTTACAGGGTTTCTTAATAGCTTTCGCACTGGGCGAAGAGATAAGGATTCGACCCCTGGTACCTCGTGGTACAACGGTTTTCAAGACCGCCGCATTCTACCACTCTGTCATCTCTCACCACTCTGTCATCTCTCCAGTCTCCGCATAAATGCTACCGTTTGTAAGCTGTGCGTTTGTTTGTCTTGTTTGAAGACGGATGCAAAAGGAGAGTAAAATTTTAAATTTCAAAATGTTTTTGCTTTAAAAATAAAACATTTTCGCGTTTTTTGGTAGGTATTAACTAATCAGTTTTTTACAAATAATTGGTGTGAGGTCAATTTTCTTATTTATCCATTTTTAGCTTGTTTCTAACTCTTGTAGTCTTAAATTAGGGGCAAATTATTCTTTTATGTTAAGGTTATTAAGTTTTCTTTTTTTATTAATTGCATTTTTGGGGGATGTGTTTTCACAAGATTCGCATTACTGGACAGAGCAGTATGGTACACGCTCCATGTTATTAAGCAATTCGGTAGTGGGTAGTGTTGAAGATCTAGGTGCAGTGTATTATAACCCAGCTAGGTTGAGTTTAATTGACAATCCGTCCTTTATGATTAGTGCCAAGGTGTATCAGTTAAATAAAACAGTTTTTGAAAACCCTACGGGTGATAAGAATGCTCCCATTATTAAGTCAGACTTTGGAGGCGTTCCTAGTTTGGTGTCTGGTGTGTTTAAAATTAGCTGGTTGAAGAATCATCGGTTTGCTTATGCCTTTTTAAATCGTCGTAGTTCCGATTTAAACCTTTCGTCAGGAACAGAGACTTATGGCGAAGTATTGGCAAATATGCCCGGCAATGAGCACTACAGTGGCGAGGTTGCCTTAGGTAAAAGGTTTAACGAAGAATGGATGGGTGGTTCCTGGTCGCATGCTTTTAAACCCAACTTTAGTGTAGGGGCATCAGGCTTTTTTACTACTCGAAACCAATCGGCAAATATGGATACGCAGTTGCAAGCATTGTCTGAGGCTGGGGATGTTCGTTCGTATTTGCATCGAACTGGATATAACTACACTTTAAATGGTTTAATTTTTAAGGTTGGTGCTGCTTGGGAGGTTGAACGACTTAAGTTAGGGGTGACAGTTACTTCGCCAATGATTATTTTGCGTGGAAGTGGTGGGTTTTTGCATGAGGTCTATTATGCAGGTAGTGGCGATGTAAAACCTATTTATGAACGTAACATACAGGGAGGTGTTAAGCTTAAATACCACACGCCAGTTTCCATAGCGTTGGGAGGAGGTGTTAAGTTGTATAAAGGTCTTTTTCAGTTTTCGTGCGAATACTACAGACGTGTAGGCGCTTATAGTTTAATGCAGGGGACTGAGTTTGTTGGGCAGAGTAGTGGGGTTGTGCGTCAGCCAGAGTTGATAGATCAGTTAGGTTCAGTTTTTAATTACGGTATTGGTTATAATGTAAGTTTTAATGAAAGAATTAGCGCTTATTTAAGTTATTCTAGCGATTTTTCAGCTGCTATACCTCAAGAGTCAAATGCGAGTCGTCAGGATAATTATATAGTTGCTTCTACGTTTAGTACGGATGTGTATCATATGGGAGCTGGTTTTGTGTTGAATCTAAGTTGGGCTGATGTGACTTTGGGGGCAACCCGTGCGTCAGCTACTTTTAAAATGGATCGTCCTATTGGTTTTCCCGATGGGGTGGTGGTAGGAGATGTCAATACCAATGCATATTCTGCTGTTGATTGGTCTAGGTATCGTTTTATTGTGGGTATTTCTGTGCCTTTTATAAAAAATTATGCTAAAAAATTGGAGAAGAAAATAGGGTTGTAGGGTGTTTGAGTTTGTTGTGGGGAGGGTGTTTCAATTATTCTTAAAGCAAAAAGGTAGTTTGTTTATTTACAGTGTTTAGATGTAAAATACTAAATTTAGTCCTGCTCAGGTTTATTTGTCAATTAGTTTAGGATCTGAAACTTACCTTTTGTATCTTTTGTGAGGTTTAGCTTGCCTTGTGTTATCTACTTATTTAAATCGAATTGTTTTTTCAACTATGTGTTTGTTATTGTTTAAAAATAATTTGTCTTTCGTCATGTGTGGAGGGGTGGTCTTCTGCAAAAACGGTGTTTTTTTTGAGTGGGGCTTTTGTTTTTTGGGGGTATGTTAAAAATTTACGGTGTAAATTTGAATTTATGGGTCTTGTTTGTATATTTGCCCCGGGAATTAATTAAAACAATCATATAAAAGGTAGAAGAATGAAGAAACTCGCAACTTTATTTGGGTTATTATGTGTAGGCATCATGAGTGCCAGTGCGCAACCCGAAGTAGATACTGGAGCTACAGCATGGATGCTGACATCTACGGCTTTGGTTTTATTAATGGTGCCAGGACTGGCCATGTTTTATGGTGGTTTGGTGCGTTCTAAGAATGTGTTAGGCACCATGATGCATAGTTTTGCGGCTATGGGTATCATGAGTGTATTATGGGTTACAGTTGGTTATAGCATGTGTTTTGGTGAGAATGTCTTAGGTGGATGGTTCGGTTGGAATTCGGATTTTATTTTTCTTAAAGGCATCGACAACTCAATTATGGCTGGCGGTATTCCTGAATATGTGTTTTCTATGTTTCAGGGTAAGTTTGCTATTATTACACCTGCTCTGATTGCAGGAGCCTTTGCAGAACGTGTAAAATTTAGAGGATATCTTGTATTTATCGCTTTATGGGGCATTATGGTTTATAACCCTTTGTGTCATTGGGTTTGGGCTGAAGATGGTTTCTTGTTTAATATGGGGCCTAAAGGTGCTATTGACTTTGCTGGAGGTACTGTTGTGCATATTTCAGCTGGCGTTAGTGGTTTAGTGGCTGCTTTGTATTTAGGTGTGCGTAGAGGTTATCCCAAACGCCAGATGAAACCAAATAACTTAGTAATGGTGATGATGGGAACTGGTCTGCTTTGGGTAGGTTGGTTTGGATTTAATGCAGGGAGTAGCTTATCGAGTGGTTTAGCTACAGCACAAGCCTTAACTGCCACACAGGCTGCTGCCGCAGCTGGTGCTTTAACATGGATTTTAATAGAAGGGTTTCATCAAGGTAAGATGACTGCGCTTGGTTTTGCCTCTGGAATTTTAGCTGGTTTAGTGGCTGTAACACCTGCTGCAGGCGTAGTGCAACCAATGGGTGCTATGGCATTAGCTGCTGCAGCAACCATGGTATGTTATCTAATGGTTATTTTAAAAGATAAATTAGGTTATGATGACTCCTTAGATGCTTTTGGTATTCATGGTGTAGGTGGTATTGTTGGTGCCATTGGTTTAGTGTTTTTTATTCGTGATAGTTGGATGGCTGATGCACAAGCTGCAGCGGGTGGTATTTGGACTATGTGGGATCAATTAGGTATTCAGTTAGCTGCCGTGGGGATTGCAATTGCTTATGCCGTGGTTATTACCATTATCTTACTTTATTTGGTAGAGAAGTTTGTAGGCTTAAAATCTTCTGATGAAGAAGAAATGCAAGGTTTAGATCATTCCTATCATGGAGAAAGAGGTTACGGAATGTTGAACCCTAATTAATCGTTAAAAATCAAGAGTTATGAAATTAATTACTGCAATTATACGTGCCTATCAAACCGACCAGGTTCGTGAAGAGCTTATTGAGGCTGGCATCACTAGAGTTACTGTAAGCCGTGTTTCTGGTCATGGAGCACAAGTACGTGAAGAAATATATCGTGGGCAGAAAGTTGTTCCAGATTTATTTCCAAAAGTAAGGTTAGAGATAGCTGTCAATGAGGATTTTGTTGAAACAACCATAGAGGCCATCATGAAAGGCGTTAAAGGTGATCCTAATAAAGAAGGTGAAGTAGGAGATGGTAAAATATTTATTACCAACCTTGAAGAATGTATCCGAATTAGAACAAATGAGCGTGGTGGTACCGCCATTTAAACTAATGTAATATGTGTAAAGAAAATCCCTTGATGAGTCTTCGTCAAGGGATTTTTTTTGTTAATTATTGGGGTAAAATAATGCAATGCAAATAAATCTAAATGTTAGCACAATATTTATATACTATATGAACTGTTGGTGTTATATTTGCAACTGTGTGTTAAAAAAGTTTAACTAAAGTTTTAAATATGAAAAAAAGTTTTATTCTGGGTGCTGTATTAATGGGGTTAATAACTGGTGTTAATGCTCAAAAAGATTGGGATAACGTGGTTATTACTCCATCACCAGGTGCTGGAAATAATTGGATTCTACAAAATCTGTTATCTGATGATTTTAATTATACAGGCAAACAATCAACTGAATTTACCAATCGTTGGAATGATAGCTACTTTAACTCGTGGGATGGTCCTGGTTTAACTCAATGGCAAAGTAATATGTCTGATGTTAAAGAAGGTAAATTGGAGATTAAAGCTGGACGTAGTAATCTGTTTTTGCGTTATACTGTTGGTGGAGTTGTTGGGATGTATCCAAAAGTAGATTGTGGTGTGGTAACAGGAAAACAAGAGGTTAAATATCCTGTGTATGTGGAGATGAAAATGAAGGTGATGAATCAAACCTTATCCTCAAATTTTTGGTTTTTGAGTAGAAACGACCGTCAAGAACTGGATGTAATTGAAACCTATGGTAGTGATCGTCCAGACCATGTGACTCAGGCAGCACATATGAATTCAAATTGGCATATAGATGTTGCTAATGGTGCAAACTGGAATGCCCAAGCCGACCACTATCTACCTAGTGGCGCCCCATTGCGTGATGAATTTCACACCTATGGAATGAATTGGATTGATGCGAGAAGTGTCGATTGGTATTTAGATGGGGTATTGGTGCGCAAGATTAGAGAAAATTCTACTGATGCAGTAATCGACAACCGTTTATTTCAGTATTTGAACGAATCGATGGTGATGATTATTGATGTTGAAGATCATGATTGGCGTTCAAGTGCAGGAATCATATCTACCGATGAAGAATTATCGGATCCAACTAAAAATGTAATGTATGTAGATTGGGTACGTACTTACAAACCTGTTCAAGGTGTTGTTGGGCCTGTTACAGGAGTAAAAATTAGTCGATCTACGTTTACTGCAGGTATAGGTGCTACCTATGTTCTATCTGCAGAGGTAATACCTAATAATGCACTAGACCAAACTTTTACTTGGAAATCAGATCAATCTGAGGTAGTGAGTGTGGATGCAAATACAGGAAAAATTACTCTGCTTAAAGAAGGAGTAGCTGTTATAACAGCCGTATCAAATGATGGTGCGAAAGAGGATTACTGTACCGTAACGGTTAGTGGTGTGCATGGGCCGACTAAAATCACATTAGATGATGAATCTAAGTATACTACCACTATCTTTAATGATGAATTAGTAATTACAACTAATTTTCAAGTTGGTATAGATAACCTGGTTACAGATAAATATGATGGTATTACTTACCGTTTACAACGCAAAACAGCAAGAGGTCAGGTGGTTGAAGAGGTTCTTCAGAAAACTGATCCTTCAGTCATTGGAAAGCAAACGGGTGTTTCTACTGTTACTATGAGCTTAGCTGGAGTGCCTAAAACACCTGATTTAGCTGTTGGTGAGTATTATAGCTTGTATGTAATTGTGAATGCTTCAAATAATGCAAACATGGATATTAAACTAAATAACATCCAAATTGGAGGTGCTACAAGTATAAATAGTGTAGTTGCTAGTATCGATGAGGTTTATCCAAATCCTACGGATGGAATGTTATATGTTAGTACTGCAAATATGCAAGCGTTCTCTGCAGTTCAAGCTTTTAATATTGCGGGTCAATTAGTTTTAAACCAAGAGTTGAAAGCAAGTGATTCCGTTGCTAAATTAGATGTAAGCAATTTACCTAAGGGTATGTATGTTCTTAAATTAGTTGGTCAATCTATTCAGACATCAACTTTTATTAAGAAATAATTCAATTTGGCATTAAATAAAAAAATCCAGATATACTTTATTCAAAGTGTATCTGGATTTTTTTATTCCTAAAGGAGAGTTTGTTATAAAAGTTTACACCTCCTTATACACTGGTATTAACTCATATCCTTTTTCTTTAAAGAAGGCTTTTGTTTGTTTAAAACGACGTGTAAACCCTAACATGTAACC
>QKIO01000084.1 GCA_003251015.1 Bacteroidales bacterium | reverse complement strand
GTCAGGTACACCATTGCAATACATCTTAGTGCTCATTACAGATGCCATTTTTAAGGTGTCACCGGCCAATTCAAATGCACCTCCAAAACTATTACAACCATCATTACCTGAGATGGTATGTCTAGTCGAATCTAGGGTTATTTGTGGTGTTTTAAGCGTAAATCCTGCGTCTTGTGGCGCTTTACCTTTGTATGACTCCAATTGCCAAGTATAACCCATTAAAATGGTGCTATTTGCACTTAATGCACTTAATGCACTTGAAGCACTAGACGCACTTGTGTTTTGTGCGGTTTTGCATGCCACTAATGTGAGCACTAAGCTGGATAGGATTAGTATTTTTTTCATGACTCTATTTTTAACGGGGTTCTGTGGATGTGTTAAGTTGTTTTTTAAATCTATTGTTACGGCTTTTAGGCAATAGACCGTGCGTTTGACTTGTTATCTCAAACATAGTAAAAATTGGATATAATTTATTATTTAACGTAAATTACGAAGTTGGCGTTGTTGTGTTAATTAATTTACATATAGTGATATAGGTGTCTTTAGTTGAATTAAATATTTATAAGTAAGAGAGCTTAAGTATTACTTTTTTAGACTATAATGTGTACTATTGTGCTCGGAATTTAAGCTGGTTATTTGTGGTTATATGAATTTTTATATGAGATTTTTTGTGGTTATTTTTTGTGTGTGTTTGTTTACTTCTGCTGTGCCTGACGATTCGTTTAGGAATAAACAACTCAAATTTACGAGGGTTCGTGAGGCTTATGATTTGAAACGAAATATTGTTTATAAAAACTTAATAAATAATAAGATAGATAAGGATAGTTTGAGTCTTTATTTAAGAGCTTTTAAGTTAGAAAAGGTGCTTGAAGTATGGGCCAAAAACAAGGCAGACTCTAGTTATATCTTGGTTAAGGAACTACCGATTTGTGAATTATCTGGTTTTGTGGGGCCTAAACGTCGGTATAAAGATTTGCAAGTGCCAGAAGGGTTTTACCATATTTCCAACCTTAATCCTTACAGTAAGTATTATTTATCCATGCAAATAAACTATCCCAATGCTTCTGATAGCATTCGTGGGGTGAAAGGGAGTTTGGGTAATGAAATATTTATTCATGGATCCTGCATATCATCAGGGTGTTTAGCTATTACGGACGACCGCATACGAGAGCTTTTTGTCTATTGTATTGAAGCCTATAATAGTGGGCAAAAAAGAATTGATATAACTATTTATCCAACCAAACTATCCACTGTAAATTATCAAGGTTTACTAAAGAAATATAGCACGTATAAGGATGATGTGAGTTTATGGAAAGACTTGAAGGTGAGTTATGATTTGTTTCAGCAGACCAAACAACCACCTTTGGTTGAGTTCCTGCCAAACGGTACACATGTAATTAAATGATGACAAATTGTTTTGGGTTCTATTACCTCTGTGTGTAGTCGAATTTGAGTTTTGCACTAAATAAAAAATAGGTAAGGACTATAGAATTTGAATGGTAAGAAACGAACTGTTATAATTATGCTTTATTCGAACCATTTAATAGAACCATTCCAAAATGATCTTTCGCTCAATGGCTGGTTATCTTTTAGGTGGTTTGATTATTTTGAAAAAGGTCTTATATTTGTTCGGTATTTAACGAATGGGTATGATAAAAATGAAGGTAATCACAGACGAGCAAATAAGAATGGCAAGATATTCCAAAGCAATGGGACATCCTGTTCGTTTGTACGTATTAGAGCTATTATCGAACCAAAACTGTTGTTATAGTGGTGATTTAAATGAAGAACTTAATATTGCCAAATCAACACTTTCTCAGCATTTAAAAGAATTGAAAGCCGCAGGATTGATTCAAGGTGAAATTGAAGCTCCAAAGATTAAATATTGTATAAACAAAAGGAATTGGGGCGAGGCACAAGGTTTATTTAAAGCGCTTCTGAAACTTTAAAAAAAAAATTTAAACACAATGTTCGTTTTTTTGCGAATAACGAACAGGTAAATAATTAAAAATAAAAAAATGGATTTACAAAATTTAAGACCAGCCAAAATGGAAATTAAAGTACTTGGTACGGGATGTGCAAAATGCAAAACGCTTGAAAAACAAACCAATCAAGCAGTAGAAGAACTCGGTATTAAAGCTGATGTGATTAAAGTAGAAGACTTCGTTGAAATTATGAATTTTGGAGTTATGACAACTCCAGCCTTAGTAGTTGATGGTAAAGTGGTTGTAAAGGGTAAACTACCTTCTGTAGCAGAAATTAAGGAATTATTAACTAAATAAATGACACCAGATGAAAAAATTAATTATCACACTAACTTTTGTTTTTGCGATTGGCTTAATTAGTATCTCAGCTCAATGCTGTAGTGGTTCAAAAACAAAAACTGATTCAGAAACTAAAGTAGCTTGCAATCAAACCCAAGAAGCAACTGATGTAAAAGCCTATTATTTCCATGCAACACGCAGATGTGCCACGTGTGAGGCGGTAGAATCTGTGACCAAGGAAGCATTAAAAGAATACTATGGTTCAAAAGTTTCTTTTAAATCAATTAACAGAGAAGAAGATAAAGATAACCCAATGTTGGCTCAGTATAAGGTAAGTGGTCAAACGCTTTTAATAATCAAGGGAGATAAGGTTGTGAACTTAACCAACGATGCGTTTATGAATGCACGTACAAATCCTGATAAGTTTAAAGCAAAGCTTAAAGCCACCGTTGAATCAATGATGTAACATGGAAGTACTACAAAACTTTTTGGAAACCTCGCAGTTTCCTATACTATCGGCATTCTTACTGGGACTTATGACAGCCATAAGTCCCTGCCCTTTGGCAACTAATATAACAGCCATTGGCTTTATTAGTAAAGACCTTAAAAGTCAGCGCAAAGTCTTTCTCAATGGAATAATTTACACTTTAGGTCGGGCTATTTCTTATACTACCATTGGTATAATCTTTTTCTTTGGAGCAATTCAATTTGAATTATCTAGTGTGTTGCAAGAATGGGGAGAGAAACTATTAGGACCAATTTTAATTATCATCGGACTATTTATGCTTGGTGTTTTAACATTAAAAATATCAGGAATAGGCTCATTAACCGAAAAGATGGAAAACAAATCAAATAGCGGATTTTGGGGTGTTCTTCTGTTGGGCATTGTATTTGCTTTGGCATTTTGCCCTTATAGTGGGGTACTCTATTTTGGCATGTTAATTCCTATGACAGTTACAAGCGCAAGCGGTTTAGTATTACCATTTGTCTTTGCCATTGCTACAGGTATTCCTGTTATTATTTTCGCATGGCTAATTGCTTTTAGCGTAGGTTCAATTGGTAATTTATACAACAAAATTAAAGTATTTGAAATGTGGTTTCGCAGAGTTATTGCCGTTGTTTTTATTGGGGTTGGATTGTATCAAAGTTTCACAATTTTTTTAGCATAGGTAATGAGTAAAATTATTTGCTATTGCAAAAATGTTACAGAAGCCATAATAAATGCGGCAATTGATAAGGGGGCTAAAACCCTCAAGGATATTCAGGTTCAGACAGGAGCTTGTACTGGCGATCATTGTAAAGAGCTAAATCCTTCGGGCAAATGCTGCTCTGGTGATATAAACGTTCTTTTGAAAAATTCCTATATATCTAACAATGGTTCTTGCTCTTGTTGTTGCGGATAAAAGAAAAAAAATTTACAATGAATGTTCGGCATTTAACGAACGTATAAAATATTTTTTACAATGAGAAGATTGAATTTAATACCCAAAAAACAAGAAGAAGTAAATTGTGAGGCGTGTGCTGCGGATGCTCCTGCCCAATTGCAGAAGATAGAAAGCAGGGGGAGAACAAAGCTTCTGATTTCAGTTGCAATAGTTTTACCATTATTAATTATACTATATAAGTTCCTGCCTGGCATCGTTGATTATTTTACTTTCGACCTGATAAAACTAAATCCTGAATCACATTTTGGAGAAGCTGTTAACTTCTTTTTTTACGATACAATAAAGATTCTCATACTGCTATTTCTTATTAGTAGTTTAATGGGAGTTGTAAATGCCTATTTTCCGGTTGACCGATTAAGAATTTATCTTACTACCAAAAAACTGTATGGCTTAGAATATTTCTTTGCATCATTTTTTGGTGCGGTTACTCCTTTCTGCTCATGCTCATCAATACCGCTGTTTATTGGTTTCGTAAAAGGAGGAATTCCACTTGGCGTTACCTTTGCCTACCTCATTACTTCTCCATTGGTTAACGAAGTGGCGGTAGCCATGTTTTTAGGTTTGTTTGGAATTAAAGCAACGGCTATTTATGCTGGAAGTGGTATTCTTATGGGAATGGTTGGTGGTTATATACTTGGCAAGCTAAAACTAGATAGGTATTTAAGCGATTGGGTTCGTCAGGTACAAGAGAATGCTATTAAAGAAAATGAAAAGTGGGAAGGTGAAAAAACGCCGTTTATCGACCGTTTACCAACCATTATTAAAGATGGCTGGGACATTGTTCGTAAAGTTCTACTGTATGTGATAATTGGTATCGCCATCGGAGCAGCTATGCACGGATATGTTCCTGAAAATTTCTTTACCGAATATCTATCAGCAGATAAATGGTATGCTGTTCCATTAGCAGTAATATTAGCTGTACCAATGTATGCCAATGCCGCAGGGATAGTACCTGTTATTCAGGTGTTTGTTGCTAAGGGTGTACCTCTTGGAACTGCTATTGCCTTTATGATGGCGGTAGTTGGGCTTTCATTACCCGAAGCTACATTGCTTAAAAAAGTAATGACTTGGAAACTAATAGGTATCTTTTTCGGAACAATAACCCTATTCATAATTCTCTTAGGTTATCTGTTCAATTTGATGTTGTAAAATATTAACAATTATTTAACCCTGAAATTAGACGTACATATGCGTCAATCAAAATAGTTGACGTGTATTTGCGTCAAAGAAAACAAGTGACACAAGCAAAGTCCAAATTATTCGTCAATAATGGATAAAACAGGCTAACTTTTTTAAAGCGTTAGCATAAACTGCACGTTTCAATTCCTAATCTTTTTAGCCGAATTTAAATCCTGTATTAAAGGCGATATATCAAACGAATTACCACTTGGTTGCACCACAGTAAATTAGCATATAAAAGAATTAAAAGCCATTGAATTACAGGTCATACCGAGGGAATTATTACTAAATACTGTTTAAATCCTGAAAGAATGCCCTATTTAAATAAGATTTTTGATATTTTCACAGGCGTTCTCAATCTTTTGTGTGTGGCACACTAACACTTGTTTTTTCTCCCCATGCCAGTTGTGCAAGCCATTGCCTTGACACTGGTTGTAGTCTTTGCACGTTGAGCAGAGGCCTGTTTGCGTCCATTCTCTGTTTCTAAACGGCTCGAATTTGTTTTTCCAAACGTCATAAAAATGGTGTGTGTAGATATTACCCTGAACAAATGATTTATCAATGTTAGGGCAAGCGGATATTGAGCCATCAATTAATATGGAGCCTATGTTTATACCAGCTCTACAAAAAAAAGCGGTATCCCTCACTCGTGGTTCATATTGTCCAACAAAACCCTCGCAGCTAAACTTCACATCTAGTTCTTTGGTTTTCCGCGCGAGGCTTATAAAATCCATTAATTCAAGAAATTGTTTATCGGTAAGAAGTAAATCAGCATTAGAAACTGCTCGTCCAATGGGTATAATGGTGAATAAGCGCCAGGCTTTTACCTTTTTAGATATGAGAAAGTCTTTAATTTGGTTTAATTCTTTGATGTTTATTTGATTAACACAGGTTACCACATCAAAATTAAGCCGCGATGCCGATGATGCCAGTTCTATGGCTTTTGTAACTTTGTTAAAGCTGTCGGGGTGGTTTCTGAGCCAATTATGGGATGAAGCAAGGCCATCTAAACTAATTGTTAAAGCACCAAGACCAGCATTTAATAAGGAAATGTGTCGTTCTTCATTGTATAATTGGCCATTAGTAACCATCGACCAGCG
>QKIO01000245.1 GCA_003251015.1 Bacteroidales bacterium | reverse complement strand
GGGGTGGTATCAAATTGTTTACGGAAACATTCGCGGAAGTATTTCATGTCATTAAATCCCACCTCATATACAATGTCAGAAACCGATAAACGATCGAGTTTTAGTAATTGAGCCGCTCGTTTTAAACGTATGGTGCGTATAAACACATTGGCAGTTTCTCCTATTAATGCTTTTAACTTACGGTTTAATATGGTTTGGCTCATTCCTACTTCTGTGGCCAGTTGAGCGACAGTAAATTCGGCATTACTCATGTTGGCCTCAATCACTTTGATAAGGCGTTCCATTAGTTTTTCATCAATGGATGTAAACGTCACCTCACTGGGTTCTAGTTCCATTTTCTGACCAAATTTATGACGTATCATACTTCTAGCCTCTAAGATTGATTTTATTTGAGCTATCAGTACATCGATGTTAAAAGGCTTCGCGATATACGCTTCAGCTCCTTCTTTAAGTCCAGTTATCTTATCGTCTTCATCGTATTTAGCTGTGAGCATTACAATGGGAATATGACATATTGCTTCATCTTGTTTTATGGCATGACACATTTCATATCCATCCATAAGTGGCATCATAACATCACTTACAATTAGGTTAGGCGAATGTTGGCGAGCTAAGTTTAATCCTTGTATCCCATCATAGGCTTGCAAACAATAAAACTCCTTTTCAAGATTCTCTTTAATGAAAGACTGCACATCAAGATTGTCTTCAACAATAAGTATCACAGGTTTATCTGTTCCAACCACATCTGTATTCGTTGATGTTTGTGTATCACTATAATCATAATCAAGCACATTGTTTAAATTACGGGTGTCATTTATCGTTTCGGATTGAACACAGTCACTCGATGCAAAATGATTCTTGCCTAGTTGTAAACGTACTGTAAAACTTGTTTTTACATTAGGGATACTTGTCACTTCAATGCTGCCATGATGCAAAGCAATTAAGCTGTTTGAAAAGGCAAGGCCTATTCCAGTACCCGATACTTTAGATAATTTATGTCTTTCGGCCTGGTAAAAACGATCGAATAAGAAAGGAATTTTATTGGCATCAATTCCTTGGCCGTTATCACTTACTTTAATACAAACCCAATCGATATCTTTTATTCTTTCTTGCCCTATCTCTATACTTATTTGTCCTCCAATGGGCGTGAATTTAAATGAGTTAGAAAGAAGATTAAATAACACTTTTTCAATTTTCTCTGCGTCAAACCACAGGTCTATTTCATCACTTGTACTCACAAAGCTAAAGGTTATGTTTTTGCTTGCAGCTAACTCAGTGAATATTTCAGTGGCACTTTTTACGTGTTCTACAATATTAGCTTTTGATGCAGCAATGGGCATTTTGCCATACTCTAGTTTTCTAAAATCAAGCAATTGGTTTATTAACCTGTTGAGGATGGAGATGCTCTTCATCATCAATGAATAGCTTTTTTGACGGTAGGCTTCATCTACATTAGGCCCCTCTGTAATTAGTTTTTCAAGAGGACTTTGAATCAGTGTGAGGGGCGTTCTGAATTCATGAGAGATATTGGTGAAAAATTGTAATTTCATTTGTACCAACTCTTCCATTTTTTCTTGCTCAAAACGTTGCATCAAGAGTTGATTCTTTTTTGTATTTGCAATTAACGAATACTTGCGGAAGAATAATAATGCTGTGATTATTAGTAATGCATAAACCATAAAAGCCCATGCCGAACGCCAGAAGGGAGGCGTTATCTCGATGTTAAAAGTGGCAGCGTCGGTATTCCATACGCCATCGTTGTTGGTTGCCAATACTTTTAATACATAAGATCCAGGTGGGATGTTAGTGTAACGAGCTTGTGGATCACGTCCTAAAACAGTAACCCAGTCAGCGTCAAACCCTTCGAGAAGGTATTTGTATTGTATCTTTTGAGGCGCTACAAAATGCATGGCTGCAAACCCAATTGAGAAGCTGTTTTCTGAATAGCTTAACTCAATGCCTGGGGTAGAGGAGATGTCATTAACTAAAATGGTTCGATTGTTGTATTTTTTACCAGGTAGTATCTCTTGATTAAGTACTGATAAATTGGTAAACTCAATGTGAGAGGAGAAGGTATTATCTACAATGTCGGATGGTAAAAACACGTTAACGCCATTCACTCCACCAAAGAGCATTTCTCCGCTTTTACGTTTACACGATGCTATTTCACTAAATTCATAATCCTGGAGCCCATCTTCCACCGAATAATTACGTATTTCTAACGTTTGAGGATTAAAGCGTGTTAGCCCTTTGTTTGATGAAAGCCATAAGTTACCAGCCCTATCTTCTTCAATGCTTTTTACTACATTGTTGGGTAAGCCATCTTTTGTAGAATAGGTTTTAAACGTAAAATCACCATTGCTTTGAGTAATAACTTGGCACAAGCCAGCACCCATCAAACCTAACCATGTTCTACCTTTTTTATCAAGATATGAATCAAGAATGTAGTTGTGGGCTAAGCTGGAAGCATCACCAATGATATTACGGTAAACTTTAAAGGTGGGGTTGTTGATGTATTTCTGATTTGCTGGCAATACCGTTAATCCATAATCCGTACCAATTAATATATTGCCTTTTTTATCTTCAATGATGCTTCTAATAATATTGGATGAAAGATTTCCTTTTTCATTTTTATTGGTTGTTTGGAAGTGATTTATCACTTCCAAAGAGTTTGTCTTAGCGTTGTAAATAGTTTTATATAAACCAGAACCGTAGGTTCCAAGCCAAATGTATCCATCTTTATCGTTAAAAATTACAAATACGGGGCTATTAACCAGGTCTTTGAGGTCGTTAAGGATGATTTTGTTGTTGTCAAAACTAACAATGGCTAGTTTTAATGGATATCCACAGCCAATGAGCGTTTTGTTGAGACTGTTTGGTATTTCAGCTATTGAATACACATTATCTTGATGAAAGATATTTGAAGAGATGGAGTAATTAATAAAGTGACTAGGTAAGTTAGTACTCTCTTTTTGTGGAAGTATAAAAAAACCTTCTCCTTCAGTTCCAATCCAAAGGTTACCCTTTTTGTCTTCAAGAAAGGCACTTATTTTGCTGTTTGTGATATCGCTGTGTTTGGTGTTAAGCGTAAATTGTTTAAATTTTTTCTTGTTTAAAACAAGTTTGTTAACTCCACCACTCTTGGTGCCTATCCATAATAAACCCGAGTTATCTTCAAATATGCACACTACATTGTTTCTGCTTAAACTAGAGCTGTTGCTGTCGTGTGTAAAACTGTTTACTAATTTAAGCTCTAAACTTGTGTCATCAAAGGTGTAGTGAAATAAACCTTTTGTGCCACCACCCCATATAGATCCATTCTTTGCTACCTTAAGTGTTTTAAGAAACTCATCACTTACTTTTTTCTCAATGTAGCTTCCGTCGTTGTTCTTTTGATAGTAGTATATTCCACTATAGCAAGAAACTAAATAGCCTCGTTTGGTTTTTGCTAGAGATGTGCTCTTATACTTGCTCAAAATATCTATATGATTAATGTCAATTTTTTTTGTGTCAAAAGTTGCGTTAAAAATTCCCAAAGCAGTACCAACAAGTACATTTCCTTGTAAATCTTTCTCTATGTAGTTAATGCTGAGTGTTTGTTGGTTTTTTTTGATACCTAGTTTATCGGGCCAATGCTCAAGCACTGCACCTGTATATTTGCCTTGATAGTAATCGTTGATATTAAAAACACTAATACCTTGCGTACTTCCTATCCATAAATTGTTCTCCGCATCAATTAATAAACCAAAGGTATTATGATTTGAGATGATCTTATTTCCTTCAAAATAGATTGGCACCTGGGTAAAAGCCTCTTTGTGTCGATTAAATAACCACACTCCTGCATCAGAAGTGCCTATCCATAAGTTACCTTGCGAATCTTCGGTCATACAAAAAGGGATGTTACTTAGAATCGGATGATCCATTAAGCTTGTGCGTTGGTAAGTTGTAAACGACAATCCATCATACCGGTTTAATCCATCGGCAGTACCAAACCACATAAACCCTTTTGAATCTTGAAAAATGAAATACACATCATTTTGCGAAAGACCATCTAAGGTTGTTAAACGTTCGAAATCACCTTGTGCTGATACTTGAAAACACAACGTAAAAAATAGTATGAGCGAAAGTAGACGCATGTTGATAGACTTTGAGTTAGTACTTAATAAAATGCCCAAGAGAACAGAATAAACAGTAGGCTACGTTAAAGCCACAAAACTAACTAGTGGACTTGCTGTTTCTACTATTCGACATTGGTAAAAATATAAAAAACTATCAAATATCTATCTTATCGTTTTACCCTAATGTATTTCCCCATTATATTGGTACCATTATTTAGGTAACGTACTCGTAATTTTCTTGTTTTGGGGGATAGGGGATGGCCGTGTAATGATACTTGTGTGTCAATTTGTTTTTAGTTGTGGTCTCTTTTTAGATGTAGAAAACCGGTTGTTAAAACAAAAAACCACATCGTTAATAATGTGGTTTTTGATGTGTAAATAAGCTTTGTAACCTAAAATAGTTTTATCTTTTTTAGAGTTCATCATTTCATGGTCACATTTTTCACGCCCTGAGGCTCTATTTTTATACTGTTGTTATACACAAACAATTCAATGGGCTGGTTGCTAAAAGAAACGATTTCGACATTAAACTTCGTTATTTTAACCAATAGGTCGTTACCCATAAATGTAATTCGAAATGAATATTCATCCCACTGAGTTGGTATTGTGGGGTTTAGGTATAACTTCTGGTCGTACACTCGTTTTCCTCCAAAGCCTTCCACTATAGACATCCATGTGCCGGCCATGCTGGTGATGTGCAGCCCTTCGTGCACTTCGTTGTTGTAGTCGTCAAGGTCGAGGCGTGAGGTGCGTAGATACATTTCATACGCCTTGTGGTGATGTAGTAGTTTACTGGCCAAAATAGAATGTACACAGGGAGAGAGTGAGGATTCGTGAACGGTGCGTGGTTCATAAAAATTAAAGTGACGTTCTATCTCTTTGTTTGTGTATTCATCTTCAAACAAATATATTCCTTGCAGGGTGTCGGCTTGTTTGATGAAGTTAGAACGTAAGATCCGATCCCACGACCAATGTTGATTTATAGGACGTTCATTAGCAGGTAATTCATCAGCCATAAGTTGCTCCTTATCCATAAATCCATCTTGTTGCATAAATATTTGCAAGTCATTGTTATATGGAAAATGCATGTTTTGGATGATGTCCGTCCATCGTTCTATTTCCTTTGGTTTATCAAATCCTACTTTTTTCACTATTTCATTATAGCGCGTGGGGGTGTTTTTCTGCACCTCTAGTAAAGACTCGGAAGTGTATTTTAAACACCATACCGCTAATTTATTGGTGTACCAATTGTTGTTTATATTGTTTTCATATTCATTGGGGCCTGTAACGCCTAGGATAACGTATTTTTGCTTGTCTTGCGAATACGTGGCGCGTTGGCTCCAAAAACGCGAAATACCAATTAGTACCTCTAACCCATATTCTCCTAAATAGTTGCTGTCTCCTGTGTGCCGAATGTAATTGTGAATGGCAAAAGCTATGGCGCCATTGCGATGTATTTCTTCAAAGGTGATCTCCCACTCGTTGTGACACTCCTCGCCGTTGGCTGTTACCATGGGGTATAGAGCTGCTCCATTGGTGAAGCCTAATTTCTGGGCATTCTCAATAGCTTTTTGAAGATGTTTATATCTGTAAATAAGTAGTTGACGTGTGGTTTGTGGAGGATGAGTCATCAAGAAAAAAGGAATGCAGTAAGCTTCCGTATCCCAATACGTGGTGCCACCGTACTTTTCGCCAGTAAAGCCCTTTGGTCCAACATTTAAACGTGCATCTTCGCCAGTATAGGTTTGGTTGAGTTGAAAAATATTGAACCGAATACCTTGCTGAGCCGCTACATCACCCTTTATAACGATGTCGCTGTGTGTCCATTTGTTGTACCAGAGTGTTTTGTGCGCTTCAAATAAGACATCGAAACCCAAT
>QKIO01000330.1 GCA_003251015.1 Bacteroidales bacterium | reverse complement strand
GTTTGAAAAGTCTTGTAATTATTTTGTTTGGATGTGAGGAGGTGTTGTGCATTTAGACGCACTTTTAATTTGTAAAAGTTGTAAAAATAAACTTTCGAGTTCATATAGGTCGGCCTATTGAGGTGTGTACAGCGTGTAAAAAAAATAGCCGAGATGGAAGCAAGAAAAGATATTTTATCCATGCAGTCCGATTCTGAGTTATTAACAAGTTTGGCTTTGTTAGCAAGGTATAATCCGCCACGATTCCCATAGATGAGAAAACCCAATTCTTTCAATCAACGTTTGAACACTGGCAACTAGATAATGAACAGGTTGATGAGGTGTTGCTAGCAGAGATAGAGGAGGCTTCAAAGGTTTAATTTTTCATTTTCATCAGCCAAAACCCTTGATTTATTTGGCATAAATAGTAAATTGAATCCAAATTATCTTAGTGTTAACCTCTATGTTCGTATTATGACAAAAAAATCGCTTAAGCGTGATATCCTTACTCTCCTTCAAACCAAGGTGGTTGCCAAACAAAATGTGTTTCTAAAAACAAACGAATTATTTAATTTGCTTAAAACGGTGCTTCAGGCTCTTGTGCTAGAGTATAATAGTGAATTAACGGTAGATGATAGCCGCATCAAACTAGAGTTTGAAGATAAAGGTCAGTTTGTTTGTCAGTTGAAAATTGGGGGTGATGTACTTGTTTTTCAAATGAATACCAACGCCTTCGAGTTTGATAGGGCTCATGAACTGTGGAAAAGTGAATATGTCATTAAGTCGCCTATCAATTCCTATTGTGGGGTGATAAATATTTATAATTTCCTTCACGATTCGTTTCGTTACAATCGTTTAAACGATTTGGGATATCTCGTAGCTCGAGTATTTATTAATCTGGAAGGTCATTATTTTGTTGAAGGAAAAAGGCAACGTGGCACTGGGGTTAACAATTTTGGCTCGTTGCTGTTAGATGAAGAGAGTCTGCGTAAGATTGCCGAAACGGCCATTCTTTATTCGCTCGAATTTGACTTGTTGGTTACGCCCTACGACGATGTTAAAATTATTCCGTTGGTGGATATGGCTGGCGAGATATTAAACTCTAAACTACCTACAGGTAAGCGTCTTGGTTTTATTTATAATTCGGATGATGTGAAGCATTAGTTTATAGATACTGTGATTTTAACCATTACTTATTTTGAATAATCTCCTTTTTTGAGGTTTAACTATTATTAGATATAACTATATGCAAGGTTTACTCGAACGCTTTTTACGATATGTGACTATTCATACTCAATCGGATGATTGTACCCGTTTAACGCCATCTACCGCTGGTCAATTAGAATTTGCAACTATTTTGGTTGATGAACTTAAATCTATGGGTTTGATGGATGCTCATGTAGACTCAAATGGTTATGTGATGGCCACCATCCCTGCTAATACTGACGTGAAAGTACCTGTAATAGGTTTTATTGCCCATTTAGATACCAGTCCTGATTTTAATGGGTTACATGTAAAGCCGCGTGTGGTTAGTGCTTATGATGGGAGTGAAATTATCCTCAATAAATCTAAAGATATCATCCTTAAAACGACTGACTTTCCTGAGGTGTTAAATTACATTGGCCAAGATATTATAGTTACTGATGGCACCACTTTATTAGGTGCTGATGACAAAGCTGGTGTGGCTGAGATTATGACCGCTGCTGATTATTTGATAAAAAATCCAGACATAAAACATGGTACCATTCGTATCTGTTTTACGCCAGATGAAGAAATAGGTGAAGGAGCCAATCATTTTGATGTGACCCAGTTTGGTGCCGATTTTGCTTACACCATGGATGGCTCCGAAATAGGGGAGTTGGAATACGAGAATTTTAATGCGGCAGGGGCTAAGATTACTGTTTGTGGACGTTCTGTTCATCCTGGTTATGCCAAAGGTAAGATGCTGAATTCGTTGTTGGTGGCGCATGAATTAATGGCTCTATTTCCAAGTGATGAAACACCCACACATACTGATAGACTTGATGGTTTCTTTCATCTGTTATCGTTTCATGGTGATGTGGAAAAATCAGAACTGGAGTACATCATACGTGATTTTGACCGTGATAAATTTGAATCGCGCAAAGCATTATTAGCCCAGTTGGTAAACACTATCAACCAAAAGTATGGCGCTAATACAGTTGTTTTAGAGCTTAAAGACCAGTATTTTAATATGCGTGAAAAAATTGAGCCTGTTATGCAAATCATCGATTTAGCTAAACAAGCCATGGAGCAAGTTGGGGTAAAACCCATTATTAAACCCATTCGTGGCGGTACCGATGGGGCTCGATTATCGTTTATGGGCTTGCCTTGTCCCAATATTTTTGCGGGAGGACATAATTTTCACGGGCGTTATGAGTTTGTACCCCTGCAAAGCATGCAGAAAGCGGTAGAGGTTATTGTGAAAATAGCCCAGTTGAACCTTCAAAATAATTTATAATCAAATGAACATCCTCGGCCATTGGCTGTTTGTTATTTGAAATGGCTCTTTGGAATGTTATATTCTTGTTAAAAAACATTAAACACAAAACAATTCAGGGTAGGCCGCTTGTTAAAGAGGTACAATGAATATTTGATATTTATAAAATAAATAAACGCAATAATTAACTTTTAAAAATAAAATTATGTCTGTATTAGTAGGTAAAAAAGCACCTTCGTTTAGTGCAACAGCTGTTGTAAATGGCGGCGAAATGGTTGAGAATTTTTCTCTAGACCAATACATTGGTAAAAAATATGTTGTTTTATATTTCTACCCAGCCGATTTTACATTTGTGTGTCCAACCGAAATCATTGCTTTTCAAGATAAAATTGCTGAATTCGAAAGTCGCAATGTACAAGTGGTAGGTGTGTCTGTAGATTCAGGTTTCTCACACTGGAAATGGTTACAAACGCCTAAAAAAGAAGGTGGTATTCAAGGGGTTAAATATCCGTTAGTAGCTGATAATAGCATGACTATTTCAGAAAACTACGATGTGTTAGCTGGTTCTTTTGATTACAACGACGAAGGACAAGCCATCTTCAACGGTACACCAATGGCTTATCGTGGTCTTTTCTTAATTGACAAAGAAGGATTAGTTCGTCACCAAGTAGTTAATGACATGCCTCTAGGACGTAGCGTTAGCGAAGTGATTCGTATGATTGATTCATTACAGTTCTTTGAAGAAAACGGCGAGGTTTGTCCTGCTGACTGGCACAAGGGTGATGAAGGTTTAAAAGCTACACAAGATGGTATTTCTGATTATTTAGGTCGTCATTAGTATTATACATCATAAATGAATTAAGGGAGCCATTGGTTCCCTTTTTTTATGTTTGTTTTTATCTGTTTTATCATTAGCATAAAAACGGCTTGAGGTTATTAAGAGCCGCAAAAAATATTATTTTTGCATATGCGAAAGTATTTAGATATAGTTCCTGAGGAGCCAGAACGCTTTAAGACGCAATTGTGTTTGGCTAGCCAAGATTATGGCGTAAGTGTGATTCTCGATAGCAACGATTTTGATGTGCCTGAGTTTACACCTACATCTCAAAAATATGCTTTTATTGCAGGTTTAGGTAGTGTGAATCAGGTGCTTGATGATTTGTCACAGGTTAAGTTGTTTCATAATCAGTATAAAGATTGGATGTTGGGATATCTATCTTATGATGTTAAAAATCAAATCGAAACCTCAACATCTAACTTGCCTGATAAAATAGGTTTACCTGAGTTATTCTTTTTTACGCCTCGTTACCTGTTTATTAACGATACCAAGGGTTGGAAAGTTGGTTATGTTGAGGGTTTGGATGATGAAGCCTCCGTTTTAGAGTTGATTGAAGAAATTAAAGAGGGGGAGGAGATTGAAGAGGAACAAGAAGAAGTACATCTTAATCATCAGGTTTCGCATAAGGATTATCTACAAGCTATTGATAAAATCCTGTGGCATATTCAACGCGGTGATATTTATGAATTAAACTATTGCATGGAGTTTTTTGTGCAAGATTTATTGATTTCACCACAGTTTGTGTACGAACGTTTAAAACAAATATCGCCCACTCCCTTTGGGGCGTATCTAAAATATCACGATAAATTTTTGATGTGTGCTTCGCCAGAGCGTTACTTGAAAAAGCAGGGGCAACATATATTTTCTCAGCCTATTAAGGGTACTTCCTCGCGTAACGACAACGAATACATCGACCAGCAAAACAAAGATTATTTGCTTAATTCACCCAAGGAGCGTGCTGAAAATATCATGATTACTGATTTGGTGCGTAACGATTTATCTAAGGTGGCTGCGCGTGGCTCTGTGCACGTAGATGAGTTGTGTGGCATCTATTCCTTTAAACAGGTGCATCAGATGATTTCTACCGTTTCGGCTCAGTTGCGTGAAGGTGTGCATTGGTTAGATGCTATTAGAGCTACGTTTCCAATGGGGTCTATGACAGGTGCGCCAAAAACAAGTGCCATAAAACTCATAGAAAATTACGAAAAAAGTAAGCGTGGTCTTTACAGTGGTTGCATCGGTTATGTGACGCCAGAAGGTGATTTTGATTTTAATGTGGTTATTCGTAGTGTGTTGTATAATCGTAAGCGCAGTTATTTATCGTTTAATGTGGGTGGCGCTATTACTGGTCAATCTATTCCTCAACAAGAGTATGAAGAGTGTTTACTCAAGGCATCAGCCATTATGAAGGTGTTTAAAATAGAAAATTAATGATGGAAATAAACGCCTTATTCCTTAAAAAATCATTAAGCGCAAATTGTGAAGTTTCTCTAGATTCTAAGTTTCTTGTGGCCGTAAGTGGTGGTTTAGACTCCATGGTTTTGTTGCATTTATTCAGACTTAGTGGTTTAGAGTTTGAGGTGGCGCATTGTAATTTTAGCCTTCGCAATAGCGAGTCTGATGACGACCAGAAGTTGCTTGAGGAGTATTGTTCTCAGTATCAATTAACCCTGCATGTTGTTCGTTTTGATACCATCACTTATGCTAGTGATAACGGAATCTCCATAGAAATGGCGGCTCGTGATTTACGTTATGCCTGGTTTCGTAAATTAGTGAATGAGCAGTTGTTAAACTACATTGTCACAGCGCATCATGGCGACGATGCAATTGAAACATTTTTTCTTAACTTATTGAGAGGTACTGGGGTGCGTGGTTTGTCGGGCATGCATTATAAAAACTCAGACTTACTAAAGCCTTTACTTTCGTTAACACGTGTTGATATTGAGGTTTTTGCTACGCAGCAAGCCATCCCTTTTCGTGTTGATTCATCCAATAACGAAACCATCTATACTCGCAATAAAATTAGACATCAGATTATTCCTGTGCTAAAACAAATAAATCCTTCTTTTAATAATACCATGCAACAGAATATGTTGCATTTAAAAGAGATTGAAGGTTTATTAGATGATAAACTATCTGAATTTAAAAAAGAATTAGTGGTTGAAGAAGCGGATAGGGTTTTGATATCCATTAAACGACTTAGAGCTCAAGCTCAAAAACAAACCTTACTTTTTGAATTACTTCATCCCTACGGATTTAATTCGTCGCAGGTTCAAACCATTATTCAATGTTTGGATGGTGAATCGGGTAAGCAGTTTTTTAGCCCGACACATCGCTTGATAAAAGATAGGCATAATATACTACTCATGCTTAGGGATGATGAAAAGGGAACTCATTTTTGGTTAGATATGGACTCTTTGAGTAACGACACTACTATGCAAGTTCGTGTTTTTCCCAAATCAGATGATTTTTGTTTCTCAACAAATACTGATGTGGCTCATTTTGATGCCGATAAAGTTGACTTTCCTCTTTTGGTACGGCGTTGGAAACAAGGTGATAGTTTTAAGCCTCTTGGGATGAGTCATTTTAAAAAACTTAGCGATTTCTTTATCGACCAAAAACTCAGCCTTCTGCAAAAAGAAGAATTATGGGTTGTGGTCTCTGGTGAAGATATTATTTGGGTGGCTGGCCATCGCTTAGACGACCGTTTTAAAACCACTTCACGCACTAAGAATGTTTTGGAAATAGGATTGCTAAA
>QKIO01000364.1 GCA_003251015.1 Bacteroidales bacterium | reverse complement strand
GGGCATTTTATCAAAAGAAAGTGTTCAATGACTCTAATAGGCGACTTTTTTTCATTTTAATGGTTCAATTAAATAAATAGAGCGTCTTTTTTTAAAGCGGCTCAATTAGTTTTTTTTGCAAGAGGTAAGGTTACACCCTCATTAGGGCGCTTTGATGGATTTATAAATTAGCGTTATTTTATTTTGAATAAAGATTGCCTATTGTTATCTTTGAGGATAACTTTTAAAGGATGGCACGACAGATTATTTTTCATGCAAATTATTTCTTTGACTTTTATAAAGATCTTGATTTCAAGGTCAAAGCTAAGATTCAATATGTTTTGGAATTAATTAAGCAAGTAGAAAATGTTCCAGATAAGTTTTTGTCGCCATTGATAGGTTATGAAGGGCTTTTCGAAGTTAGAATAGAATATCAATCCAACATATTTAGAATATTTTGCTGTTTTGACAAAGGGAAGTTAGTTGTTTTATTTAGTGGATTTCAAAAGAAGACTCAGAAAACACCCAAAGTAGAGATTGAAAAAGCAATGCGGTTGAAGAAAGAGTATTTTGAATTAAAAAATGAACGTCATGACGGATTATAAAGGAATTAGAACGTTTGAGGAGCTTCTTGATAAGGAGTATGGAGAGATTGGAGCTGAAAGCCGCAATGAATACGAGGAGAAATCTCAGATGTTTATTGTTAGCGAAATGTTGAAAGAAGCTAGAAAGAATGCGAATTTAACTCAAGAACAACTTGCAGAGAAAGCAGGAACAAAAAAAAGTTATATTTCTAAAATCGAAAATGCAAAAGGCAATATACAATTGTCGACTTTGATTCGGATTTTCGAGAAAGGATTGAATCGAAGAGTAGGTTTAACTTTTTTGTAACAATATCATACCCTAAATGGGGTTGATAATTATTAAAGGAATTCCCTATTCAAGGGGTGTAAAAAAAGCGAGCATCTTAATTAAGACGCTCGCTTTAATGTTTGTTATTAACAGTTTATAGTTTTTCAAAGAAATCATTTCCTTTGTTATCCACAATAATAAAAGCAGGGAAGTTTTCAATTGTAATCTTACGAACGGCCTCCATGCCTAGTTCTTCAAAATCAATAACCTCAACCGACTTGATGCTGTCTTTTGCTAAAATAGCAGCAGGGCCTCCGATAGAACCTAAATAGAAACCACCATTGTCTTTACAGGCATTAGTAACGGCCTTAGAACGGTTTCCTTTGGCCACCATAATCATTGAGCCCCCATTTTTTTGGAATAGATCCACATACGAATCCATGCGTCCTGCGGTGGTGGGGCCAAAGCTACCCGAAGCCATTCCTTTAGGTGTTTTTGCTGGTCCAGCATAATACACAGGGTGTTTCTTCATGTAATCAGGCATTGGCTTGCCAGCATCCAGCATGGCTTTAATTTTAGCATGTGCTATATCGCGTGCCACAACTAAAGTGCCCGATAGATTTAAGCGGGTTTTAATAGGGTGTTTAGCAAGTTCTTTAAGTACATCTTCCATCGGTTGATCTAAGTTGATGTTCACCGCAGGAGCTAATTCAGGAGCTCTTTCTGGCACAAAACGAGCTGGGTTCTTCTCTAATTGTTCCAAGAAAATACCGTCTTCTGTGATTTTAGCTTTGATGTTACGGTCGGCACTGCAGCTCACACCTAAGCCTACTGGGCACGATGCCGCATGGCGAGGTAAACGAATCACACGTACGTCATGTACAAAATATTTACCACCAAATTGGGCACCTATCGTACTGTCTTGACATATCTTTTGCACTTTAGCTTCCCACTCTAAGTCGCGAAATGCTTGTCCACCTTCGTTTCCTTCGGTAGGCAGATGGTCGTAATACCCAGCCGATGCTTTTTTAACGGTAGCTAAGGTCGCTTCTGCCGATGTGCCACCAATAACCAAGGCTAAATGGTAGGGAGGGCAAGCCGATGTGCCTAAGTCTCTAATTTTATCTTTCACAAAAGCCGTTAAACTTTCCTCTGTTAATAAGGCTTTTGTTTGTTGGTATAAATAGGTTTTGTTGCCCGAGCCACCACCTTTAGTGATAAATAAAAACTCGTAACTGTTACCTTGTTCTGCGTAGATGTCTATTTGTGCAGGTAAGTTAGTGCCTGTGTTTTTTTCGTCAAACATCGAAAAAGGAACCACTTGCGAATAACGTAGGTTGCGGTCTCTGAATGTTTCAAAGATACCTTTGGATAGACTCTCCGCATCGTTTGTGCCCGTGTACACATCTTCACCTTTTTTAGCTACAACAATGGCCGTGCCTGTGTCTTGGCAGGTTGGCAACTCACCGTCTGCTGTTACTACTTGATTTAGTAACATGGTGTGAGCCACAAAACGGTCGTTGTCAGAAGCTTCGTCATCCTTTAATATATCGGCTAGTTTTTGTAGGTGAGCCGGACGTAGGTAAAACGATACATCTGCAAATGCTTCTTTAGAGAGCAGTTCTAGTCCTTTAGGATCAATTTTTAAAATACGACGTCCATCTAGTTCTGTAGTTGAAACATAGTCTTTTGTTAACAACCGATAAGTGGTTGTATCCTTTTTAATAGGGAAAGGTTTTTGATACTTAAAATCAGCCATTGTATGTTTGTTTAAATTGGTTGTTTTCTACGATTTATGGAGGCTAAAAGTAGAGATATTCTACATGGATTTGAAATTATTTGCCATATTAAAATACCTTGTAGCCCATTTGTAATGGTTAATAATTGTGAAATGGGGTGCTGTGGTAGTATACTTAAAAATGGTTTCTTTTTAAAAGGATTTTAATTGTACCTTGTCAAAGAATGATTATTCGAGTTTTTATGCAAAGGTATTTAGTCTATTTTCTTATTTGTGGTGGTTTTTTGCTCTCTACTAACTCTGTTTTTTCGCAGAAAAAGGAAGTGCGAAAAGTAGAGAGTTTTTATAAAATTGCTGTAGGCTCTGGTATTGATTTAATACTGACTCATGGTGATGAGAACAAACTGACTGTTGAAGCCGATGGTGATAAGATATTTAAAATTATTACTGTAGTTAAAGATAGTGTGCTAAAAATTTACACCAATGGGCGCTTAGGTTGGAGCTTAGGGCAGTCGCCTAAGGTGTATGTGTCGTTTGTTAATGTGGTGGAAATAAATTGTGGAGGAGGCTCAGACGTGGTTTGTACCAATCCTATTAAAACCGAGTTATTAACCATTAAAAGCTCTGGGGGTGCCGATATTTATCTTGAGCTGGAGGCTAATTTATTAAAGTTATACTCTAACTCGGGTGCTGATTTAAAAGTGAGAGGTACCGCAACGACATTGTTTGCCGAGGCGGACGAAGGTAGTCATATTAGAGCAAAAGATTTGGTGGCGCAATCTGTGAAGGCTACCGCAGCTGGAGGTTCTGAGGTGTCGATACAGGCATTAATTAATTTGGTAGCTCATTCAGATAGTGGCAGTGAAATTTATTATTATGGTACTCCACAGACCATTGATTTGTTAAAGACTTCTGGAGGTGATATCACCCCAAAATAATTTATCTTCGTCCTATTATAATCGAATTGTGTAACTAATGAACTATTTTATATGAAAAAGTATTTTACTAATGTCCGTTTTTTAGCTGTTTGGATTATGTTGTTTGCCGGTCTATCTGCGTTTGCTCAATTGAGTGAAGTGCGTAAGGTTGGAACCTTTGATAAGGTATCTGTAGGTTCAGGGTTTGACCTTTTTATCACACAAGGTGATGTTGTAAAACTGACTGTTGAAGGAAGCAGTGAACTTGTGCAAAGTGTAGTGGCAGTTGTAGAAAAAGGAGAGCTAAAAATCTATTCTAAAAAAGGAGATGCTGTATGGGGACGTGAACCTGCGCCTAAGATTTTTTTAACGCTTAAGTCTATTAAAGCGATTGAAGCTGGTGGTGGTGCCAAGGTTTATGGTAAAAACAGTATCAAATTAGAATCGCTAAAGTTAACTACCGGTGGCGGATCTGATATGATTATGGATGTTAATGTGAATGAATTAAAACTAAATGCTGGTGGTGGTTCTACACTTACAGTAAAGGGAAAGGCTATTCTATTAGAAGTTAAAGCTAGTGGGGGTTGCGATTTGTTGGCCAAAGAATTAATTGCAGACGCAGTTAATGTGTCTTCTTCAGGAGGTTCAAGTGTGGTTGTTTATGCTGTTAAGAAGATTGTTGCCGATGCGGGCGGAGGTAGTATGATAGAGTATTATGGCGCCCCAGCAGTAAAAACCATTAGTGGTTCTGGTGGTAGTCAGGTGGATGCTAAATAATTATTCTATTTTAGATAAAACAAGAAAAGGCGGTTTGTTCCGCCTTTTCTCGTTTCTAATTATTTGTAAAGACACTTATAAGATGTGTCTCCACTCACTTTTACGTTAAATGAAGTGTTGGCTTCAACGATAAACGTTTCATAAGCCTTATAAGCTTTCCAAGTGCTTTCGCCTGGCATTTGTACATCTATTACACCAGAAGTAACGGTCATGAATTCCTTTGATGAGGTGCTGAATGTGTATTCACCAGCTGCCATAACACCTATTGTTGTTGGTCCTTCTGCTGACTCAAATCCCATGGACATTACTTTGCCATCGAAATATTCGTTTGTCTTAAACATCGTATGTATTTTTAGTTATAGTGCACAAAATTAGAAATAAATAAAACTTTCTGGGTGTGTATGGTAAAAAATACCAGTGATAACCCAATAAACTAATTATTTCACTCCTAAGCATACCCTTTATGAGGCTCTGTTTTTATTTCTAGGATAAATAACATTGTCGCTTTGCTCCGTGGATGGACTTGTTACCCATAATCAGACTATTAGTTTCGTGCTTCTTTTACTGTGAGTCGCACCGAAACATGATTTTTATATCGCAGCTTATTACGTTGGTCTTTAGTTAGAATTGCATGGTTGGCCTAGGTATATGTTAATACGACTAAAGGTGTGATGTTTTGTTAGTGTTTTGAATCATTTTTTAAGTTTTGTTAACGCGTTAGTGTTTGTCCTGAGTTATCATATACCTCACTTAGCGTCTCAAACACCACTAATGGTTTTCAAATGGGGTGGGTAAATGTGTTTTAATAGGGTGGTATGTCATTATTGTTCTGTTTTATATTTCGGACACCTAAACAAAAGTCTGTGAATAAACCATTTTTTGGATTTATAGACAAGTTTACATTTAAAAGCTTTTAAAAATTATGAACATTAAAAAAACACTTGTATCCCTTTTTCTTTTAGGATTGGGAACTTATGGAATGGCTCAGGTAAACGTAGATGTTAACCTGAACATTAAACATTCTGTGGATGGAATTTCGGACTTCGGTCGCGAACGACACATGACTATTCACTCTTCTCCTTTGGAGACCGATTGGATTGGTGAAGAGGATAAATTAGATTATTTAATTAATGACCTTCATGTTTTCTTTGGACGTGACAATGGTTCGGCTACCTGGAAATTTAAGGCCACCACGCAAGATCCTGCACGTCCTAACATGCCTAATGTAGAACAAATGAAGGGGCTGGGTACTTGGTTAAAAGGAGAGTACGAAAGTAATACAAAGGTACATCAGTATTATAAAAATGGTGGGATGATAATGGGAACCAATCCTCATCCGACTTATCCTACATTGAGTTGGAATGGTGATGGTAACACTACCGAAGGATGGGCCCCTCAAAATGTAGAAACCTCAGCAGAATGGATGGAGGTTTATTTAGATAATTTCTTTAGTAAGGGTGATGGCGCACCTGGTGAGCCAATGCCAAAATACTGGGAGGTTATTAATGAGCCTGATATGATTATGATGACTGGCTCTATGACTTGCACCTCACAAGAAAAACTATGGGAGTACCATAATTTAGTAGCCACAAAAGTTAAAGCGCGTTTGGGCGCTAAAGCTCCTAAAATTGGGGGTATGACCTGGGGACTACACGATTTATATAACCAAGATGGTGTTTCTAGGTATGGACAGGATCATTATGACCAATGGCTTTCTGCTGAATCTAAACCTGTTTATCATGCCATGATGGATTCTGAAGTTGCTAAATATAGAGCTAATGATTGGTATCAATGGGATGTGATGTGGCAAGGTTTTATTGATGCGTGTGGCGCAAATATGGATTTTCATTCTGTACATATTTACGATTGGCCATCTTGGTCGGCTGATAATATTAATATTAGAGCTGGAGGTCATACCGAGGCTATGTTAGACCTGTTAGAATGGTATGATAACTTTAAATTTGGTAAGAAAAAAGATGTTCTTTTATCTGAATATGGAGCAGTTTCAAATTATATAGATAAACCTACTTTAGATACCAAACGACGCGACTGGGAAAACTTAAAACCCTTTAACTCGATGTTGATGCAGTTTTTGGAGCGTCCTTCTCAAATTATTTTATCAATGCCTTTTACACCAATAAAAGCTGAGTGGGGTGATTATAAAAATGCAGCTGGTGTGGTTACAAATCGTTACCCTTACACCATGATGAATAAAGATGCCAGTGGTAAATGGCAGTGGACTGAGTTTATCAAGTTTTTTGAGTTGTGGAGTGATGTGGATGGTACACGGATTGATACCAAAGCATACAATAACGATATACAAGTGGATGCTTATGTAAAAGGCAAACATGTATATTTGATTCTTAATAACTTAACAAACACAACCACTGAATTAAAGTTAAACCTGTTTGATGATACCACTAATCCTATTACAGGAGTGGTTATGAAAGATCTATATCTGGATGAAACCATTGGTGCAGGTACACCTGTATTGGCTAGAAAAGAGTTTAAGACGGCTCCAGGTTCTGTAATTATTGATGGAGAGGGTACGATCATTATCGATTATACGTTTGCAAATGATGTTACCATTAATCAAGAATCAAAAGAAAAACGTTTTATGAGTGCTCGTTTGGCCACTGGTAATAACTCAATTGGTAATCCAATGGTACATGTTAAATCGAGTAACGGTGCTTTAACAACTCAAATTAATAACGTTGTGGTTCCTGCTGTGGGAGAGGCTGTGCTTAGAATAGGTGGTAAATTTTGGTCGTCTTCTATGGTTCCTTCCAGTGTTTCTATTAATGGTAAGGCTTTAACTTTTGATAGCAACTGGAGAGGTATTGTATCGCCAACCAAAAACTTCTGGTTTGGTGTGTTAGAGATACCTGTTCCTGTTTCTTTTTTAGCAGCTTCTAATACTGTTTCTGTGGGATCGTTTGGTAATTCAGTGGATTACTCTTCTGTTATTTTGCAAGTTAATGATTTTACTAAAGCTCCTAAGCGCTCTGGTAATAACGATGCTGTGGCAGTTACTTCTATTGCTTTAGAAACGGCCGTTAGTGTGATGCAAAACAAAACGTATGCTTTAACAGCTACTTTTACACCAGCTAATGCAAGTAACAAAGCTATCTCTTGGTCTACAAGTAATGCGGCGGTGGCTACCGTAGATAAATATGGAATAGTAACAGCTAAAGCAACTTCAGGCTCTGCTACCATTACTGCTACTACTGCTAACGGCAAAGTGGCTACTTGTAATGTAACTGCCATTCCTTTTACGCGCACTGCCGTTACTGGTTTGTCAATTGTACAAGTTAGTCCTGTTAAATTGGAGTTTGATGTGTTAACGCCTTTAAAAGCGGTTATTGCTCCTGTAAACGCCACCGAACAAGTGATTACCTGGTCTTCGGCAGACGAAACGGTAGCAAAAGTTAATGCAACCACTGGTAAAGTAAGAGGTTTGAAAATTGGAGGTACTACAACCATCACTGCATCTGTTAATGACAATGGAACTATTAAAACGGCTAATGTAACTGTGACTGTGGGTATTGTAGGTGAAGAGAAGGTGTATAATGGTCTTTTTCCTGCTTCGGTAAATGGAAACGTAACCTATAACTTTGAGGTGCCAGTTAATATTGCAGGAGAACGTACAGTGTTGGTTGAAATGCTAAATGGAACAACTGTTATTGGTAGTGGAACAAAAGTAGTGACGGCTATTGGTGAGTCGGTTGCAACAGTGCCAGTAACCTTAGCTAGCCTTCCTGCTATGGGTTCAAACTATTCATTACGTGCTAGGTTGAAGAATGGAGCATCGGTAATCTCAGAAACCACCTCTCCACTTCAAGTATTAGATGTTGTGCATGTGACCTCTAACACAATGAATGCTTATAATGCCGAAATTAAAGTAGGTGGAGCTAAACAACAACTAAGTGTTACAATAGCTCCTGCCAATGCGTATAATAAAAATGTAACGTGGTCATCTAACAATGCTTTTGCATCTGTTACACCTACTGGTTTGGTGTCTGCTGTTTCACCTGGTACATCTATTATTACAGCTACGTCTGTAGATGGTAGTAAAGTGGCTTCTGCAACCATTAATGTGGTAACGGCATTATCTGCTTGTCCTACGGCTGTGGTACTTCCTAAAGCAATAGTGGTATTCCCAGGCATGAATTACAATTTTGTTGAGACTTACTTGCCTACTACACTTTATGAAGAACAAAAAGGTGTGGTATGGAAATCTAGTAATACTAATATTGCATCCATTTCTGCTACAGGATTAGTTACCGCGAGCAATACCATGGGTAAAGTAACCATTACTGCTACTTCAAAATGTAATAGTGCAATTCTTGCTACTAGTGAGCTTACGGTTGGGACTACCATCATTGTTGAAGCTGAAGATTACACAAACATGGGTGGTGCAAAAGGAAAAATTGGTAAGTCGACGGTAGGTATCAACAATGTTCAAAAGGGAGACTGGGTTGAATATACGGTTTATGTGCCATTGACAGGTGATTATAATGTGAATTTTGTTGCGGGCACTGAGGTAACTGATGGGGTTATCGAAATGCTGGTTGATGGTGTTAGCAAGGGTTCTAAGAAAGTTGCGGTTGGTAAATGGGATACATATATAAATAATGCCATGGCAGCTAAAGTATCTTTAACCGAAGGTACGCATACCATTCGTTTGTTAGGTGCTGGTACAAGTGATTGGCAGTGGAATCTTGATCGTTTTGAGATGGCGTATGGTGCTTCTGTGGATCGTGTTGAGATGAGTAAAGCAACGTTAAGTTTAGCTACAAATGCAAGTAGTCCTTTGTCAGCAACCGTGTATATTGGTGGTGTAAGTAATACTAATGTAACTTGGGCTTCAGAGAATAATAACATAGCTACTGTTGCAAATGGTTTGGTTACTGCTAAAGCTGTTGGAACCACTAACATTGTGGCTACTTCGGTTACTAATAGCGCTTTAAAAGCTTATTGTTCTGTAACTGTAAGTGCAACAGATCCAGGTACTGGCACTGGAACTGGCTCTAATACAATCACTATTGAGGCTGAAAATTTTTATGAGACAGGTGGAACCTTTAACGATGCTTCTTCTGGTGGAGTTGGTTTAGGTGTTAAGAAAAATGGTAGCCTTGGGTTTAACTATATGAATGGTGGCGATTATGCACTTATTAAGTTTAATGTAAGTGTGGCTGGCACCTATACTGCTAGTGCATTTACTGGCACAACAGTAGCTGGCACGAGTATTTTCTTAACGGTTGATAATGCAACATCACCAGCATTTACGGCTGCTATACCTAATAATAATAACTGGGATGCTTACGTAGAAACAGCTCTAACGGGTTCTGTTAATCTAACAGTGGGAGAGCATATTCTTAAAGTAACTGGTAGTACTCAAGATTGGCTGTGGAACCTTGATAAGGTTGTGCTTAAAGGTGGAAGCACTTCTACCTCCATGGATGAAATGTTTACTTCTAATGTAAAATTATATCCTAACCCAACTAATTCAGTACTTAATATTGAAATGGGTGAGGGTTCTAAGTTTACAACCTTATCTATTATTTCGTATACAGGTCAAGTGTTGTTAAATTCTAACATTACTGGTGTGTCAGGGAAAGGGCAGATTAATGTGTCTGGATTAGATTCAGGAATGTATATCTTAAAACTGGAAGGTGAAGAAACGGTTGTTAGGTCTTTTATCAAACATTAATTTTTGTTTGTAATGCCATTAATATGTCTCCTGAAAGTTTATCTTTCAGGAGATATTTTTTGTGGTAGAGTGAAGTAAACGGAAGGAGGAACGTAAAATACTTACGAAATACAGTTCTTTGCATCTTCCTAGTTGTAAAATTTTAAAGTTTTAATAAGTTCATGGCTTCCAATTGAGCAAATGATTTACTCTTTATAAAAGCATCAAAGTCTCCAATGTTTTGGTCTTCAAAATCTTTTTTTACTAACGCAAGGGTTTGTTTTTCGGTTTGATGGATGCTGCATTTACTTAACATATCAATCAGCCATTGGCCTAATTTAACTTTTACACTTATGGTTTGTTCTTGTTGTTTGTCAAATAGGGTGATGTCCATCATCTCAATCAACTTCTTATTTTTCTCTCGTTTGTAGAGTGTGGTGTGTGGCGTTTGCCCAAGCCATATCACCTGTTTGTGTAAATCATTCAACTCATTCTGGGTTTTTAGTAACGAGTTGATGTAGTTGGGAGCTAAACTTGTTTTAGGCACTTTAAACTCAAACCACTCATGAGCTTTGTAATCAAAACAAACGCCATGCATGTAGTTAAAAATGGCTTTGCGTAGTCCTTCGCCATATTTATGATGTATGGCACCCGTGGGGTCAGCATGTATCAAGTCGTTGTTTGCAAACGAACCATTTTGTCCACCCATTATTTTAACCTTATACTTTTCGGGATGTAAACCCACATCGCTGTGTGCTGTCATGGCAAACTGATGCCAAAACCCTGAGTCAATCAAGCCTAACTCAAAGAGTTGTTTAACCACCTCTAACGAATCAATGGTTTCTTGTGCCGTTTGGGTTGGGAATCCATACATTAAATAAGCATGTACCATAATACCCGCATCCGCAAAAGCTTTTGTTACTTGACTCACCTGTTCTATGCTCACGCCTTTGTTGATGAGTTTTAAGATGCGATCGGATGCGACTTCTAAACCACCAGATACGGCCATGCAGCCACTCGCTTTTAGTAAACGACATAAGTCGGGGGTGAATTTCTTTTCAAAACGAATGTTTGTCCACCAAATAACATTCATGTTACGCCTTAACAGTTCAAGAGCTAGGTCGCGCATTAACACAGGAGGTGCGGCTTCATCCACAAAATGAAATCCGTTGTTGCCCGTTTGATCCATTAACTCTTGCATGCGATCGGCTATTTGCGATGGCTTGTTGGGTTCGTATCTTCCAATATAATCCAACGAACAATCACAAAACGAACATTTAGCCCAATAACAGCCGTGTGCCAATGTTAGTTTGTTCCACGCACCATCACTCCATAAGCGAAACATAGGATTAGCCACTTCTATCACCGATAGGTATAGGCTTGTATCTAGTCCGGTATAATCTGGGGTTCCTACTTTGTTTTGATGGATATCCTCTTGTGGCGAACCATCCATATAAGCAATGGTATTATCTTTTTTTACAAAGGTGCGCTTTAATTGGTCTATCGTTCTGCGGCCTTCGTTATATTCAATTAGATGCAACAATGGCGCTTCGCCATCATCCATTGTTAAGGTATCGATGTAGTTAAATAAGCGCAGCTCTTTAATGCTTCTTAGCTCTGTGTTTACATAACCTCCTCCCATGGTAATGTGTATGTGTGGATGGTATTGTTTGATGTATTGCGCACAGCGTAAGGCTGAATACAAATTACCTGGAAATGGTACCGAAAGGCCTACCATTTTGGGTTGATGGGTGTGTATTCTATCGTTCAGCAAATTAATAAGTAACTCATCAATATACGTAAGCGGTTGTTGAAGGGCATTATGTAACTCATCAAAACAAGAAGCCGACCTGCCTAGTCTTTCGGCATACCTGCTAAAGCCAAAATAGGGGTCGATGGTCTCTATAATCAAGTCTGAAAGATCTTCAAGGTATAAGGTGGCAAAGTGTTTGGCTTTATCTACCATGCCCATGGAGCCAAAAGCCCAATCGAGATTGTCTAGTTGGCTAAAGCGACCCGCTTCGGGAAGTAACTCACCATTGGCTATGGCATAAGCCATTAGGTTATTTCGTCCTTGTAAAAATGCAATAACTGGCTCAATGGTGTTAATGTAATTGGTTTGTAACCGAATCATGCGTAAGGTATTACTTGTCCATTTGCCATTTTGCACGTTAATACGTTTAAACAACTCATCCAACCCAGCCTTCGAAAACAGTTTGTTGATGACCTCTATACCTAGATCGGCTTGGTGCGAATTGACACCTTGCGTATTTAAATAACCTTTTAAATACGCGGTTGCAGGATAGGCCGTGTTTAACTGTGTAAAAGGTGGAGTAATTAGTAGAAGGGAGCAGCTCACATTATTTCGTTTAACGATTAGCTGCAAATTTATTAATTTTTATATCCTTTTACTTGAGGTGATGTGTTGATATCAAAACAAAGAGTCGCTTAATTTTTTTGTTGTGTTGTATGTTTTTGTGTTTTATCAATTTTTCGATGAGTAGATGTAAATACTAATATAATTTTTATGTACCTGTATTTTGGGTTGAAGCCTTGATTATTAAGGTTTAGTTCTTTTGACGGTATTCATCGATAAGTATTGTATTGTTCTTTTGTGTAAAAAATGAAACCCAATACAAACTTGTTCGTAGTAAAACACCGAATCATCATTGATTTGTGCTTGCAACTATATGAATGATAAATTGTTTAATGTAGAACGTGAATGTTTTAAATAATTATCGTAAATTAAATTGATATAACTGACTATAAATTAATTAGAATCCTATGAAACTAAAAACCACCTTGTTTTCTGCACTAGCGTTGATGTCTGTTAGTCTCACTTCAAATGCACAATTTGGAATGAATGACACAACTAACTATTCTAGCTTTTCGCTGGAAGAACTCATGAATGTTGAGATTGTTGCCGTTTCAAAAAAAGCAGAAAGTAGTTTTGACGCCCCTTTGGCATCGTCCATCATTACTAAAGATGAAATCATTAATTCAGGTGCAACAACCATTGAAGAGGTGTTTCGTTTAGTGCCAGGCTTCATTGTACGTGAAGAATCAAATGGTAATTACGATGTACATATGCGTGGTAATGATAATGTCCCTCCAGGAAGTTTCTCTTTTAATACCGAAAACTCCATGTCATTAGTCATGGTAGATGGTCGTAAGGTATTTAGTAACATTAATGGGGGTACATTTTGGGAAAATATACCAGTTACAATCACCGATATTGAACGTATTGAGATTGTAAGAGGTGCGTCGTCTGCCTTGTATGGTTCAAATGCTGTAAGTGGGGTTGTGAATATTATCACAAAAAAATCACCCACTAAACGATTTGCTGCCGATGGTAATTTGCAAGCTGGAACTGCTAATACAAAAGTTGGGGACTTTGGTATTAGCTCGACTTCTGCTAATTCAAAACTAAAAACAAGGTTAAGTGCCAATTACGAGCAGCGTGATCGTTTTTCAAATGATTACTATAATTTCATTCAAGGAAAATATACGCCTTATACTCAACTAAATGATTATAATAGTTATGATCCTTCTAATCCTAGATATGTAAAGGTAGGGGATTCTAAATTTGCAGATAATCAATTAGCTAAAAAACGTCAAGCAATCAATGCATGGGCTAGTTACGAAGTAAACGACAAAGTTAACTTTAGCGTATATGGCGGTTATCAGGGTGCCTTGTCACAAACGGTGTTTATGGAAACGACCATGACTCCTTTATCATTTAGAGAGTCTGAATCATATAGTTACAATGCCATTGCAAATGCTTATGGATTTAATGTTCAAGTGTCTGGTAATACTGGGTTTCAGGATTTGTATAAAGGGAGTGGCGTTAAAGCAAAGTATGACATTAATACAATAGATGCCCTTGTGGAGTACGATTATGTAGTGGGCGATTTAACTTTACGTCCAGGTGTGAGTTACCAAAATAGTAAATTCGATGATACACCCTATATCGAAGAGGCAGAGGGTGACAAAGGGTATGTCAATAAGTTGGTTGAGCTGACAAATTTCGCCTATTACTTACGAGGGGATTATATGGCAACAGAGAAAATCCGTTTGATCGCCGCTTTACGTATGGATAGTTACAATCACCCTGGTGACGATTATCTTTCGTACCAATTTATTGGAACCTACAAACCTAATAAAGCTAATTTGATTCGAGCTTCTTATTCTAAAGCAAACCGTGGCCCGGTAGCCATCGATTTTTATGCTAACTACAGTGAGGGTGCACCTGAGTATGGTGTGTTTGCCCAGTATTTAGGTGATGTAAATTTAAAACTACCAACTACCAATACGCTTGAATTAGGGTATAGAAGTCAAATTACTAAACAATTGCAGCTGGATTTCGAAGGGTATTATTCACTAACTAATGATTTTACTGCCTTTAGGTCGTCATTAGATATTTCTCAAGGGTATCAACATTTTGTTACCAAATATGAAAACTTGGATCTATCCTCTGAGCAGATGGGGGGCTCTGCTTCTTTACTTTTTGCACCTTCAAAAAAAATGCAGTTTAGAGTATTTGCTACAATTCAACAAACCACATTAAAAGATCTTAGTAAACAATTTAAGCCATTAGGCATTCCAAGTTCTACTGGCAACCTAAATCCAGAATATGAGCTAGTTGATCAAAAGCATGAAAATACACCTGATGTTTTTGGTGGATTAACAGGAAATTATAAACCTATTGAAAAACTAAATGTATTTATGGGTGTTAACTTTTATTCAAAGCAGACCTATGTGAATGCCTATGAAAACTCAACCACACACTATGCATTATCAAATTCGATGCCTGGTTATATGGGTTCTGGTATTGCAGAGATACCAGCTTCGGTAAGGGTTAATGCTAAAGTTTCATATAAGGTTTATAAAGATAATTCGGTGTTTGTGAATGGTCGTAATATTTTTGGATCAACCAATCCTGAATTTGGTTTAGCAGATCCAACAGGAGCGTTGTACTTGGTGGGTGTTACTATCAACTTATAAGCATTTGTTTCATACTTAATAGAGGAGGTTGTTCGACGAGCAACCTCCTTTATTGTTTTTGTGGTAGAGTTAGTCTAATTTTATAAGCTAAATGTGGCTTATATGTTATCAGACCAATTACAACGTTATTTTGGATACTCATCCTTCAACCCAGGGCAGGAAGAAGTGGTTACCAATATTATTAATGGACAATCGGCCATTGCAATTTTTCCTACAGGCTCGGGTAAGTCGTTGTGTTATCAGCTTTCGGCTGTTATGTTGCCAAATCTCACGCTTGTTGTTTCGCCTCTCTTAGCTTTAATATCAGACCAGTTAGATTTTCTAAAACGTAAGGGCATCAGTGCCGCACGTATGGATTCTACCTTGTCGTACAACGAATTAAAAGAAGCACAAGCTGGTGTAAAGGCAGGTACAGTTAAAATATTGATGGTTTCTGTAGAACGATTTAAAAATGAACGGTTTCGTGAGTTTCTAAAAACCATTCCCATCTCTCTATTGGTGGTTGATGAGGCGCATTGTATATCCGAGTGGGGGCATAATTTTAGACCTGATTATTTAAAACTTCCCGTTTATAAAAAAGAATTTAATATCTCTCAAGTACTCTTATTAACAGCTACGGCCACACCACCTGTTATTGAAGATATGTGTCGTGAAATGGAGGTGAAGCCTGAATTGGTTACCATCACCGGATTTCATCGTCCCAACCTACATCTTAAAGTATTAGATACTCCAGAGAATGAAAAGATAACAGCTCTTTTAAAAGTTGTTAATTCAGACCCACAGGCTGCAACCATTGTGTATGTCACTCTTCAGCATACGGCCGAGGTGGTGGCCAGTTTGTTGGTTAAAAATGGGTTGGTGGCTTCGGCCTACCACGCTGGTATGGCCAACGAGGTGCGCGATAAGATTCAATCTAGTTTTATGGCTGGTCAACTACCTATTATAGTTGCTACCATTGCCTTTGGTATGGGTATCGATAAGTCGGATATAAGACGTGTTGTCCATTACGATTTGCCTAAGTCACTGGAGAATTACAGTCAGGAAATTGGACGTGCAGGCCGAGATGGGGGCCAGGCGGAGTGTGTTTTATTGGGCAATTTAGATGGTGTAAACGTGTTAGAGAATTTTGTTTTTGGCGATACCCCCTCTTTAGAAGCGATCCATAAGGTGGTGACGCATATTTGTAAGGCTGAAAAAAACTGGGAAATAAAACTACTCGATTTATCATCAAACTCCAACATTCGTATTCTTCCATTAAAAACATTGTTGGTGTATCTCGAAACATTGGGTGCTATTTTGCCTTTGTATAGTTATTATAGCGATTATCGTTTTAAGATGGTTGTGGATGAAGCCAGTATAATAAATAAATTCACTGGTGAGCGAAGAGATTTTGTGAATGCTATCTTTGAGCACTCTAGTAAAGCGCGCCTTTGGACTACCGTTGTTTTTGATGCCATTATCACCCATTTTCCTTGCGATAGAAAACGAATTACCTCTGCCTTGGAATATTTCCACGAGCAAGGATTAATTGTGTTGGAAGCCAAACAGATGATGGAAGTTTATCAGGTTAATCATGCTATGGCCTCACAACCGACTTTAAGTGAAGACTTATTTAATATGTTTATCCGTAAGGAGAAGGCCGAGGTGATACGGATTAATAAAATGTTGGCATTTTTTAATGGAGCAGAGTGTTTGAGTCAGCAATTGGCCACTTATTTTGGCGAAGTAACACCTTGGTCTAATTGTGGTTCGTGCTCTGTTTGTGTGAGTGGTGCGGTAACTCTCACCAGCTCAAGAATTTTATCACCATTAAATACATATGCTATCAACGACTTATTAGAGCCATTAACTAGTTTAGGTGTTGATGATAAAGGTTTAAAAGCGAAGTATTTGTGTGGAATTACCACGCCTTTGTTTAACCGCATCAAAAACAAACAAAACCATGGTTTTGGCAGCTTAGAGAATTATCGCTTTAGTGATGTTCTAAACGTTGTTTAGGATTTTTAGGATAAAAAAACTAGGTGTTTTTAGACGTTGTATGTGGTTTAAAACACCTAGTGTATTTGTATCATCTGTTATATGCAAGCTGAAAAAACAACGATAGAATAAAATTATGGCAAAATTGACATCATTCACATTCATTTCTTTAAATGGATTTTATAAAGGAATTAACGAGGATATAAATTGGCACCAACACGGAGGAGAAGAAGCAGAATATTCAGTTGAGAGCTTAAAATCGAACGACACTCTTCTATTCGGCAGAGTGACCTACGAAATGATGAAAAGTTTTTGGCCAACTCAAATGGCTTATGACTCTTTTCCCGAAGTGGCAGATGGAATGAATAATTCTGAAAAAATTGTCGTATCCAAAACCTTACAATCAACTGATTGGGAAAACACTCAAATCATCAACGAAAACCTGATAGAAAGAATAACGGAATTGAAAAAAACGAGTAAAAAAAACATTACACTTTTAGGGAGCGGAAAGATTCTAAAACAACTTTCAAATGCGAATTTAGTGGATGAATATCAAATAATGATTGACCCAATATTCATTGAAAAAGGAGAGCCGATTTTGGACAATCTGAGTAATAATATAAACCTCGAACTTACAAAAAGCAAAGTTTTTAAAAGTGGAACAATCTTACTTTATTATAAACCCATAGCGTATTAAGGGATAAAATTAGAACATAATAATGTAAAAAATAGGCGAAACAGTACTAAATTCAGGGCTTTTAGCTTGTGTCAAATTTGGTGCTTAACCGAAAGATTGGTGCTTCGAAATCGCCTACTTTCCATATATTAACGGTAATCGTTACAGTTTATCGATAGATGGTATAAGCAAGAAATGCCACAAAGAATACGAGTAACACAGCAGCCTCCCATCGGTCTAGTTTTTTGCTTTTGCCAGTAAACATGGCAATAAACAAAAAGGCAGTAGCACCTGCCAATAATAATAAATCGGCATTAAAAGAAGTAGAGAATACAATAGGCGAAACAACGGCACTACTTCCCATAATAAGAAACAGGTTAAATATATTGCTGCCAATAACATTGCCAATGGCTAAATCACTGCGTTTGCGGTAAGCAGCAATCACCGAAGTGGCTAATTCGGGTAACGAAGTGCCAATAGATATAATGGTTAATCCAATAATGCGTTCACTAACACCGCTTAAACGAGCTATCTCTACCGCATTGTCAACCACTAACTTGCCGCCAAATATCAAACCAGACAAACCAATTATTATCTTAAAGGCCATCACTGGTTTTGATAATAGTACCGTTTCTTCCTCCTCAGAAGGTTCTGTTTTCATATTTTTAAATACATAAAACAGAAACCCAGCAAAGAACAGTAACAACACCGTGCCATCAAGGCGAGTGATGGTGTTGATTGCAGAGTTGTCAAATAACGTATCGTTAGCTAACACATATACTAGTAATACAGCTAATAGAGAAATAGGTATTTCTTTCCAAACAGTTTTAGATTGAACTATTATAGGGTACACAAGTCCTGAAATACCAAGTATAAATAATAAGTTAAAAATGTTACTGCCTATCACATTACCAAGCACCACATCATGGTAACCTTTACTAGATGCAATGATGTTTACAACCATCTCAGGTGCCGAAGTGCCAAAAGCAACAATGGTTAAACCAATGGCTAATTCCGAAATGTTAAATTGTTTAGCTAAAGAAGAGGCACCAGATACCAACCAGTCGGCACCTTTTACCAATAATACAAAACCTAAAATCAATAATAGTATTAATAGAGTCATCTCGTTTTTGTTTGGAATAGTTCTTAAAAAAGTTTTGTAATATTCAAATTGGGCTCAAAAGTAAGTTTTTGTACGAGCATATTTAGCGTCTATGCAAATTGTTTTTTTTATTTTTAGTCGTTATGGCATTGTGTTTTGTCATGTAAGTGGCTGAGTGTTAGTACTGTGATCTGTGTTGTTGTTTAGTGAGAGAAAGTGTGTGTTAAAATCACATTATTGTTTAATTTTGACTATGCGAGTTATACTAATTTTATTTTGTGGTCTGTTATCTTTTATAACTGTTTCTAAAGCCCAGCAGCAAAAACAAATAACCAAAGTTGATGGTTTATTTAAACAGGTGTATTGGGTTGAAAAGAATGACACTTCTATCAAACAGGGGCGATATATCTTGTATTATAAAGGTCGTGTGGTAGAACGAGGAGTTTATGAAAAGAACGCTCAAGTTGGAGGCTGGCAGTTTTTTAGTTTCGATAATATCTTTGAGTTTGCGTATGATTTTGACACTAAGAAAATTCTTAAACTTTCAGGAGAAGAAGGTAAAAACATTCATATTCAATCACCATGTTTATTCTTAGGTACGCCCATCTTACCTTATATGTTTATTGTAAAAAAGTTAGCTTATCCAGTTAAAGCTAAAGACTTGGAGGTTTCTGGGCGTGTGGTATTAACCTTAAGAGTTAATAAAAAAGGCAAGGTATATGGGTATTATATCTCCGAGAAAATGCACCCTATCCTTGATAAGGCCGTTATGCAAGTGGCTGGGCAAATGCCTGACTCTTGGTCGTTTGTGCCTGCCACCAAAAATGGGAAATACCTCGATAGTGAATATCATATAGCTATTGAATTTGAGCTTAATATAATCCCATAACGGGAAACTTAACTGCTTTTAATTAATGTTTATCTGCTTACAGGCACTTACTTCATCCCTTTCTTTATTATCTTTGTGGCTTAATGTAAACCATACAAATACTTGCTGTAATGACCATTGAAAATCAAATAAAATCAGCCTTAGTTCAGGCTTTTAATGATTTATACAACTCCGTAATAGACGAGAAAATACTTCAGTTGCAACTCACCCGTAAGGATATGAAGGGTGATTATACATTAGTTGTTTTTCCGCTTCTTAAACTATCAAAAAAGAATCCTGTTGAAACTGGTAATGATTTAGGAGCTGCGGTGCTTAAGTTATGTAGTGATGTGTCTTCTTTTGAAGTAATAAATGGTTTTTTAAACCTCACCTTATCTCATGCTTATTGGATTCGAGCTCTACAAGTTATTGGGGGTAACGAAACACATGGGTTTAAATCAGCTGACGCCCATTCTCCTTTGGTCATGATTGAATATTCGTCACCTAATACCAATAAACCGCTACATTTAGGACACATTAGAAATAACCTCTTAGGATTTTCTATTTCTCGTATTGCTCAGGTAAATGGAAATAGAGTCGTTAAAACAAATATTGTTAACGATCGTGGGGTGCATATTTGTAAATCCATGCTCGCTTGGCAGAAGTGGGGGCAGGGTCAAACACCTGAATCTACTGGTTTGAAAGGTGATCATTTGGTTGGTAATTTCTACGTTAAGTTCGACCAGGAATATAAAAAGGAGCTGAGTGAATTAATGGCTAAAGGCCTTAGTAAAGAGGAGGCAGAGGCACAATCTACATTAATGCACGAAACCCGCGAAATGCTTTTAAAGTGGGAAGCTCATGATCCGGAGGTGTACGAATTATGGAAAACTATGAATCAATGGGTTTATAATGGGTTTGACGTAACGTATAAAAATATGGGCGTTGATTTTGATAAGATTTATTATGAGTCCGACACCTATATTACCGGACGTGATATGGTTTTTGAAGGTCTTGAAAAAGGTGCTTTCTATCAACGTGAGGACAAAAGTATTTGGTGTGATTTTACAGCCGAAGGATTGGATGAGAAATTATTGCTACGTACGGATGGCACGAGCGTGTATATCACACAAGATATAGGTACTGCCAAACTACGTTTTGATGATTACAAAATTGATAAAATGGTGTATGTGGTGGGTAACGAACAGATCTATCATTTCAAAATATTAGCTCTTTTATTAGATAAATTAGGATTTGATTGGGGTAAAGACTTGATGCATTTTTCGTATGGAATGGTTGAGTTGCCAGAGGGTAAAATGAAATCACGTGAAGGTACTGTGGTGGATGCTGACGACCTGATGGAAGAAATGGTTAACACGGCTCGCGCCATGTCTAAGGAGTTAGGTAAACTTGACGGTTACTCTGAAGAGGAAGCTGAGAAAGTATATAAAACCATTGCTATGGGATCTCTGAAGTATTTTATTTTAAAGGTTGATCCGCGTAAGAATATGACCTTTGATCCTAAAGAATCTATTGATTTTAATGGAAATACTGGGCCATTTATTCAGTACACCTATGCTCGCATTCAGTCAGTGCTTAAAAAGGCAGAGGACAAAGGGTTTGAAATCCCTTCCCAGGTTAATACTAATGTAGGACTAGGTGTTAAAGAGGTTTTGTTGATTCGTATGCTTGCTAATTTCCCACAAATTATTGCTGAAGCAGGCTCAATCTACAGCCCTGCAATTATAGCTAATTACACCTACGAATTGGTGAAGGAATTTAATCAGTTTTATCATGAATCGCCCATAGCATTTGAAGAGGATGCCGACGTTCGTGGTCTGCGTTTGCAATTGTGCAAGGTTGTAGGTCAGACCATTAAAAATGCCATGTGGACTCTTGGTGTTGATGTCCCAGAGCGTATGTAATAGGTACGGATTTAAAAGTATGAGGAGACTGTTTAGTCTCCTTTTTTTAGTATATCAGGCATGCAACGTGCTATCATGATGAAAGTTTTTGAGTTCGCCTAGTTGACAGTAAGAACTAGCCATTGGTAAGGGGGTTGTGGGGGACCCCAAAACAGAAGGAAGCCATCAGCATAGTCAACGTTCTAACGAACAGAAACTTGATAAAAGGCTCAATAGTGAAGGGTAACCGAGTTATGGCTTGGGAAAGCCCCAAAGTCAACCGTCATCACTTAGAGTAAATCAAGCAGGACGTGACGAAAGTATGTTATCTTATGCCGAGAGGT
>QKIO01000047.1 GCA_003251015.1 Bacteroidales bacterium | reverse complement strand
AAAGCTGTCGGGGTGGTTTCTGAGCCAATTATGGGATGAAGCAAGGCCATCTAAACTAATTGTTAAAGCACCAAGACCAGCATTTAATAAGGAAATGTGTCGTTCTTCATTGTATAATTGGCCATTAGTAACCATCGACCAGCGCAAGCCTCTTTTTCGTAGTTCTTTTCCGCAGTTTTCAATGTCTTTGCGCACAAGTGGTTCACCTCCAGTGAAGACCACCGTAAAGTTAGACCCTTTATGCTCAATGGTGTCTATTGCCTTTAAAAAATCATCCACTGGCATGTCGCTATAGGTGCTATCTTTTGAACAGTCACTACCACAGTGCAAACAATTTAAGTTGCATCGGGTAGTACACTCCCAAAATAAATAATTCAACTCATGACTTTTAATCTCCGACTCCTTAACTTTCTTAAAAACGTACTTTTTGAGGGATACCATCATTTATTTATCCTCTAATGTGATATTTAAATAAGTACGTTCGTTTAGTTTAGTCAATACCGTATCTTTTGATAGAAAGAGTCCATTTTGGATGGATGTGGTATCTTGAAACGACAAGGTTATGGTATCGGCTAGTGTGGTATAAAACGAAAACCGTCCATCCTCATCTGTTAGTTCGTATTGTATTTGTTCACTAACGGCTACTTTAATACCTCGAATGGGTAATCCAGAAGTCTTCGATTTTACTTGTCCTTCAATTAGTACATCCATACCAAAGTCTTGTGGTGTACCATAACATGCTTGAAAAATAAACATGGTTGATGTGAGGCTTAATCCTCCAATTAATTTTTTAATCCAGTTGGTTTTCATAGTTAGGTTTTTTGTGATGATGCGTCAGGGGTAAACAAAACGCATCGGGTTGGTTTTTTACGGTGAAAATAGAAATTGTTTTAGTTGTCGTTTGGGTACCTATTAAAATATTTGCTTGATTTCTCTAATGCCAAGGCCAGGAGCGTCGTTTAAAGTTATTTTGCCATTTTCGATGGTCATGCCTGCATAAGGATTATTGGTAATTAGTAAATTACCGTCCAAATCAGCCCAGTCGGCTTGTGGTGCCAGTTGCGCTGCGGCAGACACAGCGCAGGACGTCTCGGTCATACAGCCTATCATGACTTTCATATCAAGTGCTTTGGCTAGGGTAAGCATCTGATGAGCCTCTCGCATACCTGTACATTTCATGAGTTTAATGTTTATACCACTGTACACACCTTGTGCTTTTAGTATGTCGGGTAGGCGTTGCAGGGCTTCGTCGGCAATGGTTGGCAGTGGACTGTGTTGTGTTAGCCAGGCCATGTCGTCTATGGCTGTTTTGGGCATGGGTTGTTCCACAAAAACAACGCCTTGTTCTTTGAGCCAGTGGGTCATCTCTAAGGCTTTGTGACGGTCTGTCCAGCCTTGATTGACATCCACACATAAAGGCACGTCAGTGACCGAACGGATGGTTTCAATCATCTCTACATCATTACCATGACCTAGTTTAACTTTTAATAGTTTAAAGCCATCGGCCTCTTTCACTTTTTGACGAACCACCTCTGGCGTATCTATTCCAATGGTGAAGGAGGTGTTGGGCGTTTTTGAAGCGGTGTAACCCCATGTCTTGTACCAAGGCTGATTTAATAGTTTGCCTACTAGGTCGTGAAGTGCTATATCTACCGATGCTTTGGCTGCCGTGTTGTTAGGCAGAACCGAATCGACATAGGTTAATATGTCGTCCATCTGAAAGGGGTCTTTAAACTGACTGAGATTAAGCGCGTTTAAGAAACGAGTAGCCGATTCCATGCTTTCGCCTAAATAGGGCGGCATGGATGCTTCTCCATACCCTACAACACCATCTAGTTCGAGCATGGTGAGTAAGGCGGGTGTATTGGTTCTTGAGCTTGAGGCTAATGTGAATACATGAGCCAATTCTAAGTTGTAAGGTATAAAACGGAGTGATAATCCCATGTGTGAGGAATGACGTTTTTTGTTTGTAGCCATGGTTTTATGAAGTCCTGTTAAGCCAATAAGGCTCATCAAGCTAGTGGTTTTTAGAAAATGACGGCGATTAAATCCCATGGTCTATAGTTGTAAAAATGTTTGTTTATAGATTGTTAGGTGATGTTATAGTTCTTTGGTGTTATATCTAATTGTTTGAGTTTGGTACTGCAATATACCAATCATTATTCTTTATGTAAGCTCCTTCATGGGTGTTTAGACTGTTTATGATGCGACGAGCCGCCACCAAATTTCTAGAAGGGTCATAATGTGGGTCGTGGGGATTTAAACTGCCTATAAAAACGCGTCCAGAGGCGTGGATATACTGGCCATGATGTAGGTAAATAGCTACGTGGTTGATGTTTTGTGCCGAAGTACCAAAAAATATCAAATCACCAGCTTGAAGGTTGTTTATGTTTTGAATATCAACAGCCTCACCTTGTAATGCTTGTTGTGAGGCATCTCTATCTAATAGGATTCCCTCACTAAAAAAGACCATCTTCACCAACCCTGAGCAGTCTAAGGCTTTACTGGTATTGGCACCCCATAAATAAGGTACACCCATAAGCTGATGAGCCACCGCTATGGCATTCTCAGTGGTTGGAGTCTGTTGTACCCATTGGTCGAAGGCTTCACATTGTTTTTTTTGAATATATCCAATTCGTCCATCGGGCATTTTAAGTTTGAGGAATGGACCTCGCTCACCTTCATAGACTAGTATATTGGTCATTACTAGGTCTGATACCACTGCACTTTTGAGTTTAGGTGCGCTTAATAATTGTGTTTGTAGGGGAAGTATCACATACCGTTTACTTTGTTTCCAAAGGTTTAGCTCGTTAGCAGTGATGGGGTGTAGACCTGCATTATCCATCCACCCAATGTATAAATCGGGAGTTTGTACACGGTACCACGAGCCTTTGCTTTCGAGTATCTTAAGAGGGGTTCCTAGGATGGCTTGGGTGAGTAACTCCGACTTGTGTGAAGGAGTGGCGCGTATGTTTGATACCGAAAGACTAGCTAAAGCCCATGTAGGATGAACCAGTTGGCTGTTGGGTAACAACGTTACAGAATCGATGCAGGTGTAGGTATTGGTGAGCGTGAGTTGATGAATGGCATTTTTAACCTCTGGCAAATTAGTTTTGCCTTTAAGTATCATCAATCCAGGCGTTTCACTAATCTCTATTTCAAAAATGGCTACACGTTTGTCGGGAGCATATCTTGCTTCGATGTTCTTAAGTTCATGAAAGAGGTTAACATCAGTATTGTCCTGTGCTTGAACGAAATTGCATGTAATGCAAAGCATTGCTAGCGAGGCTAAAAAGAAATAAATCCGCATTGTTATAAGTTTCAATAACAAGCTCAAATGTAGATGATTTTTTTTAGAATTGGTGGGGTTTGTACACATGTAAAGTTAGTTATGAACTAACTGAGTTATATAATAAGAAAGATTCTTTGTTAACTACTTATTTGTGATCCACTTAACGATTATGTCGTCGTTGGGTTTTGTTTTAGTAGGAAGCACCATTTCTAGTTGACCATTACTTCCAATGAGATATTTCTGGAAATTCCAGCCTACCGAGCTGTCTTGCTTGCCGTTTAAAGACTTTGTTGTGAGCCATTTATACACAGGATGTATATCATCGCCCTTAACCGATATTTTTTGCATCATAGGAAATGTAACGCCATAGTTTAAAGTGCAAAAAGTCTTTATTTCTTCATTGGTACCAGGCTCTTGTCTGAGGAAATTATTTGCAGGAAATCCGATAATCACAAAATCGTTTTCCTTGTGTTTTTCATACAAGGCCTGTAACCCTTCGTACTGCTTGGTGTATCCACATTTACTAGCTACATTAACAATCATTACCTTTTTGCCTTTGAGGGTGGCAAAATTAAATACCTCTCCGTTGATATCGGTCACCTTAAAATCGTAGAAGCTCTTTTGTTGCGCATTCATTACTAAAGAAGTCAAGATGGCCATCATTACAAATAATTTTTTCATATTGTTTGTTTTATAACGGAAAAACAATTCAAGTGGTATAAAGTTTATCTTCATGCTTTTTATTGATGCTTCAACCAAACTATTTATAACAGTCTTTGATTTTTCAAATACTGAATGGATGATGATTTTGCTAAATTCTAGGATTGTTTTAGCTTCTTCATCTTATCTAGTGTTGTTTTTAATGACATAAAACCATACTTCTAGATATAAAAGACTTAAGAAAAAATTGTACTTTTGAATAAAATTTATCAACAATGACAGAGGTTAGAGAAAAATACATAAACCCTTTTACTGATTTTGGATTCAAAAGACTTTTTGGAGAAGAACCAAATAAGGTCTTATTGCTTGACTTTTTAAATGAATTATTGAAAGACCAGCAAGGAAAAATTGTCGATTTAACATATTTGAAAACTGAACAACTCGGGAAAACTGAGATTGACAGAAAAGCCATTTTTGACCTTTATTGCGAAAATGAAAAAGGCGAGAAATTCATTGTTGAAATGCAAAAAAGTAAACAGAATTTCTTTAAAGACAGAAGTGTTTATTACTCAACATTCCCAATACAAGAGCAAGCTGAAAAATCAGACTGGAATTACGAATTGAAAGCTGTTTACACAATTGGAATTTTAGATTTTGTTTTTGACACAGATAAAAATAAATCTGTAAAGTATCGTTACGACGTAAAACTTCAAGATATTGAAACAAATAAAACGTTTTATGACAAGTTGACTTTTATTTATTTTGAAATGCCAAATTTCAATAAAACCATCGAACAGATTGAAACACGTTTTGACAAATGGTTATATGTCCTGAAAAATCTACACAAATTAGAAAGACTTCCAGAAGGACTAAAAGAAGAAATTTTTGAAAAAGTATTCGAAGTTGCTGAAATTTCAAAGTTCACACGTGAGGAATACATTTCTTACGAGGACAGTTTGAAGTATTACCGTGACTTGAAGAACTCATTAGACACAGCAAGAGAAGAGGCTATTGAGAAAAGAGATGTGGAGATTGCAAAATCAATGTTAGCAGATAACTTACCTGTTGAATTAATTTCAAAACATACTGGGCTTTCTATAGAAAAGATAGAATCACTAAGAGACCACTAAACACAATAATATGTTTAATCCAAAAGGGATTTAGAGGTAAGCGAGTATTTTCACCCGCAGCAATATTGGTATTAATTGACACATTTGCACCACGCAGTCTCTTACGAATTATACACCATGCGTTAATATGAGTTACGGATGTGCTTATTTACCTAGTCTGTATCAGTAAGAACTAATTTTCTATTGCTAAGTCATTTGGTGGGATATAGGTAGTTTTTTTGTTTACCTAACGGTTATGTGAATACACTTGGTTTGTGTTTCGAGTAAGACGTAACATTTCCCTTCATTTTGCATTTTTATCAATACCCGTAAGAGTATGTTTCTAAGTCGGTACGAATAAACCGGCTTACTATTGCCGCGTTCAAAGAAACGTGTTTGGGCAATGTCGAAGGTGCGTCCGTAATAATGGGATGAGTTGTTGGGTGTAGCGTTGACGTTACTTTTGCGTAGTGACTTTTGGTCTTTTACGGTGCGTAAAATAGATGAAACAGAAAAACGGTATTTCCTTATTTCTAGTTCGTTGAGCTGGTCGCAAAAGGCTTCACCCAATAAGTCTAAAAAATCGATGGCTTCTGGCTGGAGGTAAGGCAGCGAATTCGATAAATGTGGTATTTCGTAATATTTATTATCCGTTATTTCATCAAGACTAGAAGAACGATTTAAGTCCAAATCCTCTTTCGATACCAGTGGCTTGTCTAAACCCTTATCCTTAGCTACATTCAGATGGTAGTTGTTGTTGTAGCGACGTAGAGCCTGTGTTTCGTCTTTTGTAAGCACCGAAACTGGCACTTTATCTTCAGTTTTGCCTTTGGGAATAAGGTTGATGGAAATTATAGAAATAATTACTACTAATGCTGTGGTAAGGTCTTACTGTTTTCATGCCGTGATTTTACGGGCGCAAAGGTAGAAAAAATACCAAGGTTAATGATTTTAAACTTTTTCATTTTTTGATGGAAGATTAAGTCTTTACCCACTAAAATGGTAGTAGAACTGGCTTTAGTCTTTTGTAAATGTGGTGTTTGCAACTCATTTTGTTGTGAAATGACGTGGTGCGAATGGCATCTTAATAGTTGTAATATATTGACATTCTCATTGAGAAAAAGACATTTTAGTGTTTAGGATAATTCATTTTGATTGATTGTATCCTTTGATAATGGGTTGTGGTTGTCATTTTGAGTTATATCTTTTAGAAGACTATAGATAAGCATCCCAATAAAATTATAGCTATCAAGACGTTTTTTAGAATAAAAAACCTGTTCGTCATCTTAATAAGTTAAGACCACGAACAGGCTTTTTTGATGTTAGGGAGTTTTATTAACTCTACTCAAATTTGGATTTAATTTTTACATTAAATTCTGGAGCTTCTACAAGGTGGAATGTAGCCG
>QKIO01000209.1 GCA_003251015.1 Bacteroidales bacterium | reverse complement strand
AGTAAGTATTATTATGGGTTCTGATTCTGACCTTCCTATCATGAATCAAGCGGCAGCAGTTTTGAAAGAATTTGGTGTGCCTTACGAAATAACCATTGTGTCGGCTCACCGCACTCCTAAACGTTTGTTCGATTTTGCTGAATCAGCGCATAAAAATGGGGTTAAAGTGGTGATTGCTGGTGCTGGTGGTGCGGCTCATTTGCCTGGTATGGTAGCTGCCATTTCACCCTTACCTGTTATTGGCGTGCCAGTTAAATCGTCTAATTCTATTGATGGATGGGATTCTATCTTATCTATCTTACAGATGCCTGGCGGGGTGCCTGTAGCCACAGTGGCTTTGGATGGTGCTAAAAATGCAGGTCTTTTAGCGGTGCAAATCCTTTCGGTGGGTGATGATGGTCTTCAAACCAAGATGCTGGCCTATAAAGAAGGACTTAATGCAATGGTACTTGAGAAAGTTGAAAAACTTAAAGACATACAATAATAGGAAGTCCCAATCAACAGATGTTGATTGGGACTTTTTAAATAATGCTTGTTGAGTATGCTAGCCCTTGTGACATTACATCCCTTGTGGTTTTAGGCTATAGATACGTTCAATAATATCCACTATTTTTAACCCTTCTAGAGCGTTGGTGGTAATGGTGGTACGTCCTTTAAGCACTTCCACCACATTATCAATAACATAATGATGGTTCGCCGCCGAACCTTTATACAATCCGTAGTCGTTTGGTGGATTTACTGGTGCTAACTGTGGCATCTCATAATCTTTGATATGACACACTTCCACTTCGTTCATATATTGTCCCGCCACCTTAACCGTACCTTTGCTACCTGTAATGGTGATACTGCTTTCTAGGTTTTTATCCCAAATGGCTGTGCTGTAGTTTAAGCTTCCCATTCCCCCGTTTATAAAGTCGAAGGAAATAAAACCACTATCCTCAAAATCGGTTAGGTCTTGATGACTAAAGTCTTTAAACTTGGCTTGTATATTGGTGATGTCTCCAAAAAGCCAATACATAATATCCACAAAATGAGAAAACTGAGTAAACAAGGTGCCACCATCTAATTTAGCATCACCATGCCAGTTTCCTTTTTTGTAATAGCGGTCGTCGCGGTTCCAAAAACAGTTAAGTTGTACCATGTAGATATCACCCAAAATCTGGTCGTCCACCACCTGTTTTAACCAAATGCTAGGTGGCGAATATCTGTTTTGCATCACCGCAAATACCTGACGCGACATCTGTAAGGCTTTAAATATTACCTTCTCAGCATCGGTTTTAGTCAGTGCCATCGGTTTTTCAACCACCACATGTTTTTTGGCTTCTAGTGCTTCAATGGCTTGTTGGGCATGCAGTCCGTTGGGTGTGCATATATTTAAAACATCCACCTCGGGGTGTTTGGTCAATAATTCGCTTAACGAATGGTAAAAACACACAGAATCATCGTTCCAACCACACTCTTGCGGTGTTAACACATCGCAAACAGCCACAATTTCAGCATCACTATTGCGACGAATCATTTCGGCATGACGCTTTCCAATATGGCCAAGACCTACAATGGCAAATTTTATTTTTGAGTCTTTATTCATCTAACTAATCTTACTTACTTGGTTATTTTGTAGAAGGTATCGTTCCTTACTTTCGGGACAAGTAGCTTGTCCGTTCTCATCAAATTCTAATTTATGACCATATTCGCTCATCCAACCCACTTGTTGTGACGGATTACCTATTACTAAAGCATAAGCAGGTACGTTTTTAGTCACCACAGCTCCTGCACCAATAAAAGCGTATTCTCCAATGTTATATCCGCAAACCACTGTGGCATTAGCGCCTATGGTAGCTCCTTTTTTTACAATGGTTTTTAAATATTGGTCTTTACGGTTGATGGCGCTACGTGGGTTTATCACATTGGTAAAAACCATGGATGGACCCAAAAAGACATCATCCTCGCAAATAACACCAGTGTAGATGGATACGTTGTTTTGTACCTTTACATTATTTCCCAACACCACTTGCGGTGAGATAACTACATTTTGACCTAAGTTACAATCCTCCCCCAAGGTACAATGACTCATGATGTGTGAGAAATGCCATATTTTTGTGCCATCTCCTATGGTACATGGCTCGTCAATAACGGCAGTGGAATGTGCAAAATAAGGCGGTTTATTACTCATTAAAAAAGGCTAAAACAGTTTGTGTAATATATACCAACTGCTCATGGGTGAGCTCGGTATGCATAGGCAAAGATAATACCTCCTTACAAAGTAACTCTGCATTTGGCAAACTATTTAAGTCCTTTTTGTAAGTGGCAAAGGCCTCTTGTTGATGTAAGGCTACTGGGTAATAGACCATACATGGTATTTCGTTGGCTGTCAAATAGTCTTGTAAGGCATCTCTGCGTCCGTTGGCAACCCGTAAGGTGTATTGATGAAAGGTATGATCTGAGTTTGCTGCGCGCTTTGGTATTTGCAGTTGACTATGATCTGAGAAAGCCTGATCGTAAAAGTCGGCTGCCTGTTGACGGCGACTAATAAAATCATCCAAATGTGTTAATTTCACTTTTAACACGGCGGCTTGTAGTGTGTCTAATCGCGAGTTAACCCCTACCAATTCATGGTAGTATTTTTTCTGAGAGCCATGGTTGATGACCATTTTAATTTTGTGAGCTAAAGCATCATCGTTGGTAAAACAAGCGCCTCCATCTCCAAAACATCCTAAATTTTTGGATGGGAAAAAAGACGTGGTGCCAATGTCTCCTATTGTACCTAAGGCGTGAGGCTTTCCTGCTACTTGGTAAGTGGTGCCAATGGCTTGAGCGGTATCTTCAACTACTGCAAGCTTGTGTTTTTGAGCAATAAACATCAATGCATTCATATCTGCACCTTGTCCAAATAAATGAACGGGGATAATGGCTTTTGTTTTTGGTGTGATCGCGGCTTCTACTTCGTGCGGCAAAAGCGTAAACGTATGTGGATCCACATCAACCAAAACAGGCTTAAGACCCAATAGAGCTATTACTTCAACGGTAGCAATAAAGGTAAAGGTAGATGTTATAACTTCGTCACCTGCTTGCAGACCTAGAGCCATGAGCGCCACTTGTAAGGCATCGGTGCCATTGGCACAGGCAATCACATGTTTGACGCCTAGGTAGTTCGCCAATTCAGTTTGAAACGCTTGCACCGCAGGTCCATTGATAAAGGCCGTTGTATCAATCACTTCTTGCATGGCTTGGTCAATAGTTGGTTTTAACCGTTTATACTGCGTTTTTAAATCCACCATTGCTATCTTATCCATACCGCTATTTTTATTGATAATGAGTGTTGTTATTTTGTCGGCCTAAAATTAGAGTTTACCGCTTAATAATGAGTTAAGAATTGATACTTTTTACACCGTAAAGATTAAATACTTCTTGAGGATGCTTGTGATGATAGTAAGAAAGTAAAACTTGTTTTTATGATATCGTTTTTAACTTAGGCTTGTCTTAATTTATTATCTTGTGAAATAGTGGCTTGATGATGAGTAATAAATCATGTAAACCATTAGTTTTGTCACATATTTTTTTAGCCATGGACGATAATTCTAGTAAGATATTAAAGAGCATTAATCCAGTTAAGATTATTCTTCCCATGTTAATTGGTTTGGGCGCTACGGCCTATCTGCTTTATCAAGAGTTTGATCCTTCGGCCTTAAAATATCTATCATTTACCGCAGAGGCAGCATTTTGGTTTTTGGTTTCTTTTGCGATGATGGCCATTCGCGATTGGGGTTATATGATACGTATTAGATTACTAACGGCCAAAGAACTAACGTGGAAAAAGGCTTTTAACATCATCATGCTGTGGGAGTTCACTTCTGCCATAACGCCTAGTGCCATAGGAGGTACGAGTGTAGCTATCTTTTTCCTGAATAAGGAGGGCATTCGCATTGGTCGCAGTACGGCGGTGGTGATGGTTACTTCGTTTTTAGATGAGTTGTACTTCATTATCACCTTCCCCCTGATTTTGTTATTTATTGACCAGGTTGGGATGTTCTCCTTCGGCACAGAACAAGTTGGTCACACTCCGCTGTACCTAAATCATTTTTTTCTATTTGCCGCGGTGGGTTACACCCTTAAGTTAGCCTATACTCTGGTGCTTAGTTATGGCTTGTTTTTAAACCCAAGAGGCATTAAGTGGCTGTTGTTGTGGATCTTTAAAATGCCTATCATTCGCCGTTGGCGGCCTCAAGCCAATGAATCGGGTTATGATTTAATTGATACGTCTAATGAGTTTAAGACATGGCCGTTTAAAAATTGGGTAAAGGTATTTGGTGCTACAGCCATGAGTTGGACGGCTCGCTATTGGATTGTTAATTCGCTAATCATTGCTTTTTTTGGTGCTCAGTTACTCGGATGGAGCGACCATTTTCTTATTTTTGGCAAACAATTAGTCATGTGGCTTATGATGTTAGTAAGCCCAACACCTGGCGGAAGTGGTTTTGCAGAGTGGGTATTTAAAGAGTTCTTATCATCCTATATTCCATTAGGCACAGGCGTGGCACTCTCATTTGCTTGGCGTTTAGTTAGTTACTACCCCTACTTAATTATTGGTGCCATTGTTGTGCCGCGCTGGATACGTAAACACTTTGTTAAAGTTTAGTTTTTTTGACTCAGCATGTAAATTTTGTGACTAATCATTGTGCTCAGAACATTTCTTATCATTATATTGGGGGTTAAATATAACGTAATGTCACACTCCAAATATATTATCACCTCACTGTTATTCTTATTTCTTTTATTGTCGGGTTGTCAAGATTCGAAGCCCAAGTCTGCAAAAACGGTTCACGCTCGAAAAGAACTGGTTATCTATTGCGAAAACGCTATGTTAATGCCAGTTTTGGATTTAAAAAGAGGCTTTGAGGAGATGTACAAGTGCAGTGTGATGGTGCATTCTGACTGCTCACAAAATCTTATGAGTTTTATAAAACTATCTCAAAAAGGTGATATTTACATTCCAAGTTCATCAGCTTCCTTCATTGAATTTAAAACAAAAACAAATGTAACACTTACAGATAGCACCCTTATTGGCTATAACAAGTTGGTTTTTATGGTTAACAAAGGAAATCCCACTCATTTTGATGGCCGTTTATCAAGCTTGACAAAAACCAAACTACCTCTTGTACTCGCTAATCCAGAAACCTGTTCGTTAGGGTATGAGACACGCAAAGCCATCAAAAGCAAGAGCTATTATGATGCCCTGTTACCAAATATTATCTCGTTAACCATTGACTCTAGAGGATTGGTGAAGAGTCTAAAAAATCAACATGCAGATGTGGTTATCAACTGGAAAAGCGAGTTCTTTGTTAACCGAAATAGCGAAGAAATAGATATCGTTGATGGTTTTACTGAATTTAAAGAAGATATTCCTGTGTATGCAGCCACATTATCTTGTTCTACCGAGAGTGATTTAGCAAAAGAGTTTTTGGTATATTCAGATTCTAAACAGGGACAATTAGCATTGCGAAAATATGGATTTAGCAAAAGGGAGGCAATTATCTTCTAATTGTAATTTATAATACGGATTACTTTAACTTAATGTATTTGTGGGTAAATTAAACTTATTTTCAAAAATATCCTTCTTTAGTGAGCCTATTATTAATAAGCTCTACATTCTATTTTTCATTTTTCTCTTTACCATTATTGCCGTTGTTAGCGTTGAAAACTATTTTGATAGTGCTTACACCCAAAAACATCAGTTAATAGTTACAAACCAAGAGCAGTTAAACAAGCTAGATAACTTATTGAGCTACAACATACAAACCCTTCAGATAAAATTTATTCAGTTCCCATTCATCACTCACCCTCAACAATTAAAAAATACAGAAGATGAAATCCGTATTCTTACAGAACAAAACGCCGCTATCTTGAATGTAATTAATCAAGGGGGCGTGATTCGTAATGTTAAAACCATTGATTTGCCTAATGGCGATGAAGTTATTGAAGAAATTACTTATTATAAAGATAGTTATACAGGAACTCTTGACAATGTTAGCACCTTAGCTCCGCAACTTAACGAGTTATATATATTGGCGGGCAAAATTGCTGGAGAAATAGAACGAAAGTTAAATAATAAAAATGCTTCTAAGGGTGATTACGACAAAACCGTTAGTTTCTACATTAAACAAGCCGAATCTTCTTTTAATCAT
>QKIO01000103.1 GCA_003251015.1 Bacteroidales bacterium | reverse complement strand
TTACTTTTTTTCATCAAACCATGCATTTTCATCTGGCGCTTTTTATTGTTCGTTATTTATGTAGTGCGTTAAAGGTTGGTTGGTGAGGGTTCTACTCACTGTATTTTACATCCTTGTTATTCTTTTTTAAAACACCTTTTATATATTCACACGTTTGTATGTTGGAAATTTACTGATTTATAGTTACCTTTGCGCTGAATTAATTGAGAAAGAAGTGAGGGGACCAATTAGTCCCCTATTTTTATTAGAGTTTAAAATGATAAATGCTGCTGTTGTAGAAGGGATTATTAAAGATAAGTTAGCGTCGGAAAATAAGTACATCGTTGATTTAGTTGTTAGTCCAGGGAATTTAATTTCGATAGAGATAGATAGTTTGGAAGGTATTCAAATTTCTGATTGTGTTGAAGTAAGTAAGTTGATAGATGCCAATCTAGATAGAGAAGTGGAAGATTACGAACTTCAAGTTTCGTCCGCTGGTATTGGTCAGCCCTTTAAAGTGAAACAGCAATATCACAAAAATATCAATCGCCAGATCGAAATTCTTTTTAAGGACGGCAAAAAAAGCATCGGTACACTTACAGCTGTTAACGATGATGATTTTGAAGTGAGCTCTGAAGAATTAGTGAAAGTAGAAGGTAAAAAGAAAAAAGAACTACAAACCAAAGTGTTGGTATGTAGATTTGATGAAGTGAAACAGGTAAAAGACGTAATATCTTTCTAAAATATTCCCTTGCATGGAAAATCTTAATTTGATAGATACATTTTCTGAGTTTAAAGAACTCAAAAATATTGATCGCGCTACAATGATTAGTGTGCTAGAGGATGCTTTTCGCAGTGTGTTGATTAAGCGCTTTGGTACAGATGATAACTTTGATGTTATTATCAACGATGATAAAGGTGATTTTGAAATATGGCGCAACCGTGAAGTGGTGAAAGATGAAGATTTGGAAGATGTAAATTCTCAGATCTCACTGACAGAAGCTAAACGTATTGATACCGATTATGAATTAGGCGAAGAGGTAACAGACGAAGTGAAGTTTTTGGACTTCGGACGTCGTGCTATTCTAAGTTTACGTCAAAATCTATCAGCTCGTATCTTAGAATTAGAAAAAGATAATATCTATCACAAATATAAAGATCGTATTGGTGAAATTGTAACCGGTGAGGTATATCAAATTTGGAAACGTGAGATATTAATTATCGACGATGAAGGAAATGAATTGATTCTACCTAAGTTAGAGCAGATACCTTCTGATTTCTTTAGAAAAGGAGATACCGTTAGAGCGGTTGTTATAAAAGTAGAGATACGTAATAACACCCCGTTAATTATTCTTTCGCGTGTGTCACCTGTGTTTTTAGAGCGTTTGTTCGAACTAGAAGTGCCTGAGATTTACGATGGTCTTATCACCATCAAAAAAATAGTGCGCATACCAGGAGAACGTGCTAAAGTAGCGGTAGAGTCTTACGACGATCGTATTGATCCTGTAGGAGCCTGCGTTGGAATGAAGGGTTCTCGTATTCATGGCATTGTTCGAGAATTGAAAAACGAAAATATTGATGTTATTAATTACACTAGCAATACGCAACTCTTTATTCAGAGAGCATTAAACCCTGCTAAAATTATTAGTGTTAAATTGGTGGAAGAAACCAAACGTGCCGAAGTGTATTTGAAACCTGAAGAGGTGTCATTAGCAATTGGTAAAGGTGGTTTAAACATCCGATTGGCTGGCCTATTAACAGGTTACGAAATTGATGTTTACCGCGATACGGATGAGGACGATGAAGACGTTAAGTTGGATGAGTTCTCCGATGAAATTGAAAGCTGGATCCTTGATGAGTTAAAAGCCATTGGATGTGATACAGCCAAGTCTATCCTAGATCTTTCGGTAGAAGATTTAGTAAAGCGTACCGATCTTGAAGAGGAGACAATTAGAGAGGTGCAGAGTATCTTAAAAGCTGAATTTGAATAATTTGCTTATATTTGCTCGGCAGTAAATTGTATCCAAATCGAATAGAAACAAAAAAGAAGAGTCCTGTTATATGGCAGTTGGAAAAAGACTTAGTAAAGTAGCTCGTGAGTTCAATGTAGGATTATCTACCATTGTAGAATTCTTACACAAGAAAGGGTTTGACGTAGACGCCAATCCGAACACCAAGGTGTCAGAAGAGATGTTCACCTTCCTGGATAAGGAATATAAAAGCGATTCTAAAGTAAAACAAGAGTTAGATAAGCTTTCTAAGACAAAGGATCATACTAAAAAGGAAACTATTTCCATTGATGACTTATCTCCTGAGGAACCTGTTCGCGAAGTTGAGAAAGTGATACATAGAGAGAAACAACCTGATTTGAAAGTGATTGGTAAAATCGACTTAGATAAACCTAAAGCTAAAACAGAAGAGGTTAAAAAAGCGGTTCAGCCAGAACCTGAAGTGCCTAAAGCACCTGTTGCAGATGTGCCAGCTAAGAGCGAGGTTGTGGCTAAACCAGTTGCTAAAGCGGCCCCTGAACATATTCCTACTAAGGTTGAGTCTTTAAAAGATGAGATGAAGATAGTAGGTAAGATTGAATTGAAGAGTGTGGAAAAATCGCCGAAGAAAGATGGCAACGCCAAAGTGGCTCCTGCTCATCAAAAAGACTTTAAAAAACCAGTGGTTGATAAAAAGGTAGAAGCAGAGCCTAAAAAAGTGGAGCGTAAGCCTGAGGCCAAAGAAGTTGCTCCTTTGACCCCTGCAACACCAGCCAAAGAGGTAGTTGTTGAAAAAGCTTCTCAAGAAGAAGAGTTGTTTCAACCAACCCAGTTCAAAAAATTATCTGGACCTACTGTCATTGGCAAAATTGAATTGCCTAAAGAAATAGTTAAGTCATCTGAAAAACCTGGTGATAAAAAAGATAACAAGCGTAGAAAACGCAAACGGATTAAAAAGGAGAAAGTTAATGTTGGCGCTCCTGCATCAAGCGAAAAACCTCAACTGACAAAAGCTGGAGAAGGTAAGCCTGCGGTAGCTGGTGAACCTAAAAAAGAGGCTAAACCAAAACGTGTGGTTAAGTTAACCAAGCGCCCTGTTCGCACTGAGGTTAATGAAGTTGATGTTCAAAAACAAATTAAAGACACCTTAGCGCGTCTTACTTCTAAAGGTAAGAACAAAGGGGCAAAACATAGACGTGATAAGAGAGATGTATTTACCCAGCGTCAAGAAGCAGAAGCGGAACAAATAGAACTTGAAAAAAGCATTCTTAAAGTAACCGAGTTTGTAACGGCCAACGAATTGGCAAGCATGATGAGCGTTCAGGTTAATCAAATTATTTCTACTTGTATGAGTTTAGGAATGTTTGTATCAATCAACCAGCGTTTGGATGCAGAAACACTTTCGTTAGTAGCAGAAGAATTCGGGTTTACAGTACAGTTTGTAAGTGCCGATGTAGTAGAAGCTATACAAGAAGAGGAAGATGCACCTGAGGATTTAATTACGCGTCCAGCGATTATTACGGTAATGGGACACGTAGATCATGGAAAAACATCGTTACTCGATTACGTACGTAGTGCCAACGTGATTGCCGGTGAGGCCGGTGGTATTACTCAGCATATTGGTGCGTATGGTGTGAAATTAGAAAATGGACGTCAGATTACGTTCTTAGATACTCCTGGTCACGAAGCGTTTACCGCCATGCGTGCTCGTGGAGCTCAAGTTACCGATATTGCAATTATTATTATTGCTGCAGACGACTCGGTGATGCCTCAAACCATTGAAGCCATCAACCATGCCTCGGCAGCGGGTGTGCCTATTGTGTTTGCCATTAACAAAATAGATAAAGCGGGTGCTAATCCTGATCGTATCAGAGAGCGTTTAGCTTCGATGAATTATTTGGTTGAAGAGTGGGGAGGTAAATACCAGTGTCAAGAAATTTCGGCTAAGAGTGGTTTAAATGTAGATCACCTACTAGAAAAAGTATTGTTAGAAGCTGATATGTTAGACTTAAAAGCTAATCCTAACAAACGAGCTGTTGGTACTGTTATTGAATCATCGTTAGATAAAGGACGTGGTTTTGTGACCACCATCTTGGTTCAGTCTGGTACAATGAAGGTTGGCGATATGATTTTATCTGGTGCTCATTATGGCCACGTAAAAGCAATGTTTAACGAACGTAACCAAAAGGTAACTTCAGTAGGGCCATCAGAGCCCGCCTTGATATTAGGTCTTAACGGCGCGCCACAAGCGGGTGAACACTTAAATGTGATGGCCGATGAGCGTGAAGCTAAAGATATTGCTACCAAACGTGTTCAGTTACAACGTGAGCAAGGTATGCGTACGAAAAAACATATTACGCTGGATGAGATTGGACGTCGTATTGCCATTGGAAACTTCCAAGAGTTAAATGTGATTGTGAAAGGTGATGTGGATGGATCTATTGAAGCATTATCCGATTCATTAATTAAGTTATCTACCGAAGAAATTCAGGTTAATGTCATTCACAAAGCAGTGGGTCAAATCTCCGAATCGGATATTATGCTGGCAGCCGCTTCGAATGCCATTGTAATTGGTTTCCAAGTACGTCCTTCGGTGATGGCACGACGTATTGCAGAGAAAGAGGAAATAGATATTCGTTTATACTCCATTATCTATGATGCCATTGAAGAATTAAAATCGGCAATGGAAGGGATGCTTTCTCCAGAAATTAAGGAACACATTGTTGCAACCATTGAAATACGAGAAACCTTTAATATTACAAAAGTAGGAACCATTGCAGGTTGTATGGTTAAAGAAGGTAAGATTAAACGTAACAATAGAATTAGAGTTATTAGAGATGGTATTGTAGTTCACACCGGTGAGTTAGGTTCTCTTAAACGCTTTAAAGATGACGTAAAAGAAGTGGCTTCTGGTTACGAATGTGGATTGAACATTAATAAGTTTGATGCCATTGCAGTAGGCGATATTATTGAAGCTTACGAAGAAGTGGAAGTGTCTAGAAAATTATAAGAATTATACTTTTACATAAGTAAAAGGGAACCTCAATCGGGTTCCCTTTTTTGTTTAAAAAAGTTTTGCCATTCCATCAATGCACTCTATTTCTATGTCAATAGATCTGTTTTAGTGATAAACCAACACACCAATCAATCTTCTTTTTTTCTGTTATGGCGATAGATCGTGGGGTAGATGCGTTTGCAAAAAGTTACATCCTCTGTTCAACCTCCATTTATATCCATTCATACCGAACTCACATTTTCACCCGTAAAACAAACACTTCTGTAAGGTGATACACCCTCTTAATGGAATAAGAATTTCAATTTTTGTTTGCTTAAAATGATTGTTCTATTTTGCAATACGTTAATAGTAAGAGTCTTTAATGGGGGGTAAGGTTATGATTATTAATTTGGTAGCGGCGTTGGGTGAGATAAGAACTCATAAGAAAGTGAAATCAATAGAATTTCCAAAGTTGAATGAAATGCAAATAAGTTTTCAAGATACCTTTGTGGATCTTGTTATTCCGCTCAATGCAGAGATGGATGATTGTTTGCTGGTAGGTATTTTTCATAACTACCTTAAACAACCCGAAAGTTTGTTAGGTTCGGCTTAATACACGAGTTTAAAGATCACTTTTTTTTGGTCATTCCAAACCTTTGGATGTTGACTGTTACTGGTTTGTTATTGTTTGTAAGGTTTCATGCGCTACCGTTTGAAACCTTTTTTTTATGTCCGTAGCGTTATAGTTCCTAGAGGTACTGGCTTGGGGGTTTACAGTTCCAATCTACAGGTCAAGATGTAAAAAATTAGTAAGCGCTATAGGACGTATTTCTAGAACCAACCCTTTACAGTATTTAAACCTCTCTTAGAAACCCCAAACACCCAAAAAAGTCAAAGTTAAGACGGTTTAATGTCCAAGTAAATTCGGTTTCAACCTACTTTAATGCGACTTTAATGCGACTTTAGTCCGACTTTACTCTGTATTTAAGGTACAACAATGGTGAAGAGGATAGGATGTTATCTCTAATTAAAATAATAACCTAACAGGTTTCTATGGGAGGCATAGATTACCTATTAGGTTATTGATGTTAGATAGTATAAATTTTATTCCAATTTCTAAGGCAAACTTAAGTTAACATGACTAAATTAATAATCTACTTTTATCATATTACTAAAGCCTGACTCACCACCTTCGGGAAGTTCTGCTACAATGACGTATTTGTAGGTGGTGTTGGGAGTGAGGTTTGTGTCGTAA
>QKIO01000191.1 GCA_003251015.1 Bacteroidales bacterium | reverse complement strand
CGAGATGCCGTTGAATCCAAAAAATGCTAACATCCCAAGCATGTACACGTTAAAGTAAGAGGTGGCGGTAGGTATAATAGCTTCTTCAACGTGCAGCATTCTAAAAATCTCTTCACTAAAAGTGATGCCTATAACACTTGTAACAATAGAGGCAAAAAAGAGGAAGATAAAAACGGTATCAATGGCTTTTTTAACTTTCTCATTGTCTTTTGCTCCAAAATATTGACTGATTACCACGGTAGCTCCACTGCCAATGCCAATTACAAAAGCGATGAGGGTGTAAAATATGGGGAACGATGCGCCTACAGCTGCTAAAGCTTCTTTGCCGAGGTAGTTGCCAACAATAATGCTGTCAATAACTTGGTAGAGTTGTTGTAGTAGATTTCCAAATATCATGGGAATGGCAAATTTGAAAATTTGTTTGCCTTCGTTGCCTATGGTGAGATCCTTCATGTTTTGTTAATCCTGTTGTGTAACGTTTTTTTAGTTTTGAAGTATCATCTTTTAAGGGGTACAAAACAAGGTATTTTAAACTGAAGTCACAAGTTATAATTATCTAATTTTTTAACGGATTTGTTTTGTTATTTTGTAAGCAGATTGGTTTTGTGTAGAGCTGATTTATATACTATCATTGTCTTATTCGTTTAAAAAGAGATATTTTTGGAGCTACTAATTTTATTTTTACGTTAAGTTTATTTAAATATAAGTATGAGGATGAATAACAAGTTGTTTGGGGGCTGGCTGTGGGTGTTGCTTTGCCTTTTTAATATGGCGACGTTGTCTTCTCAGAATGATTATGGGTTGAGCCGTTTATCTCAATCTAACGGACTGTTTTATGTGTATCCCTCTAGTACACCTGCAAATGTAGATCCAGCTACTCCATTGATAAAGGTTTTTGAGAAACGGATGTCTAGATTCCCAGATTTAAATATTGTCTATTACTCGGACACTAAGCCATATAATTACAGTGTACATAAGTTAAGTCTTTTGTATCAAACACCTCAATATATGCCTATTAGGTTTGTGCCCACAGTTAAATCACAAGAAGCCTTATGGCGGTATCAGTCACTTATGCAAAGTACAGCTTGGTCTGATCAATACATTCCTTTATTGGAGTTAAAGTATCCGTTGTACCAGGCTAGGCGTAACCTTATGTTTAAAAATCCGTCCGTAGTTTCTAATTCATGGAGTCTGGTACCTGATGCGCCTGATCTTGGTAGAGGGGGGTATATGAGACGTAGATCGGCTGATGAAACAATACGCAGTTTGGTTATAGATCAAAATACTGATACCAGGCCCAAGTTAGAAAAAGTTGTGATTACCAAAGGGCCTTGGTTTTTAGATGGCACAGAGAATGTGCAGTTAGCTCAGGCGCATCTTGAAAATTGGGTTAAAGGAGGTGAGAATAGTATTAATATAAGTAGTGATTTACGTTTTAAAGCGGCTTATAAACGAAGAACTTATACATGGGAGTCTTTTGTGATTCATAAGTTAGGTGTGTTGTCTACCGAGCAAGAGAAGAGCAGGGTCAATGATGATTTAATAGAGCTTAATACTAAGTTTGGTGTTAATGCTACTAAAAGATGGTATTATAGTTTTATGTATGATTTTAGAACTCAGTTTTTTAATGGATATGATAAAAAAGATATAGAACATGTTACTCCCATTTCTGGTTTTATGGCACCAGCCTATATGACCTTTGCCCTAGGTATGGACTATAAATATGGAAAAACATTTACACTACTGCTTTCACCTCTTACTTCTAAGTTGACTATGGTAAGGGATACTGCACTTATAAATCCAGCTCGGTATAAGATACCTGAAGGTGAAAAAAGTGTTTTTTTGCACGGTCTTTCCGTTACCAATAGTTTTACTTTTAAATTGTCAAAGCAAATTAAGCTTTCATCCAAATTAGATGGGTTTTATCAATACTTGAGTGCCGAAACTGATAAGCAAATTCAGTTTGATTGGGAGGTTATTTTAGATATGCGTATCAATAGGTTATTATCAACCCGTCTAATTGGTCAATCACGATATTATACAAACGAGTCGCTTAAAGTGCAGAGTAAAGAGAGTTTTAATATTGCGTTTAGTTATAATTTTTAGTGATTAGTCATCAAAAATTACCCGTTAGTAAAATAATGACCTCAATTAACATTATTTAACATTTTAAATTTTGCAGATATGTATAAAGTACATATTTTTGCCAGTGTAAGAAAGTAACACATTGACATACAAAAACGCACACTTCGTAAAATAACTAAAAAGTTTAGAAGTTGAGTTTACAAGATATTGAGTAAGTTTTCTCATAGTTTAGGGTTAGGTTTGGTTAAAAGTGGAAGATCGTTCTGGAGTTTACTCTAGGACGATTTTCTTTTTGTACAACTTCTTATTTTCTACTTTTTATTTTTCTTTCTTCTTTCTATTTGCACTATTCTATTCTGGCTTGTTTTTTGATGGCACTTGTACGCTTAAATTTTGTTGATTTTTATGAATGATGAATCTGTAACGTGTGGTAGTTGTTTGTCACAGTTTGTGAAAAATGAATTGGCACGAAGTTGTGGCAATTGTTTTTGTTGCACTGGATGTGAGGTATATATCTGTGCCAATTGCAAAAGTGAAATAGTTGTAAAACCCGTTGGTAAACCTATCCGTAGTCGGTATCATTCTGATGCTTCATCGTTGAATTCTTAAATTTAAATTCAATAACTTTATAAGAGGGATGCCGTAATAGGTGTTTAGTATTTTAACTAAAATATATGGTTATGAAAAAAATAGGAAGTAGTTTGTTGTTTATAGGTGTGGTATTTGGTTTGTTTAGTTGTGTTAAGGAAGAAACAGATAAAGAAGTAACCACACGCGAAGATGCCGTTGAGGCTTTACAAGAATATGGCGAGGTCACTAAATTGTATCAAGATGCCTCAAATAGTTCTGATGAGTCGGTTATTTCTGCAGAAGACGGACTTAAATCGGCAAGTCTGGATGGGCCTACGATTACTATTAGTCCGCTTGGTGCCACTTGGCCAAAAACCATCACAGTAGATTTTGGAACTGGTAAAACTGGTAAAGATGGTGTTGTTCGTAAAGGCAAGATGATTATTACCTCTAGCGAAAAGTACCGTACCAAGGGCAGCGTGCATACAACGGTTTTTGATAATTATTATCAAAACTCAAATAAAATAGAAGGGACACATATTTCAACGAATATGGGTTTAACTACCGATAATTTCTTAAAGTTTGGTGTCGAAATTAAGGATGGTAAAGTGACCAAACCATCGGGTGTAATTGTTTATTACACGCAAAAGACGGAGCGTACGTGGGTGGCTGGAGACTCTACGCCACTTTATATTTGGGATGATGAATACACGCTTACAGGCGTTCAGAATGGGGTGAGTTCTAAAGGTGTAGGTTATGAAATGCTTATTGTGGAGCCTTTGCATTTTGTGTTATTCCCAAGAAAGGTTAAAGCAGGTGTGTTAAAAGTTACCATTGATGGTTTGCAGGATATAGAAATTGATTATGCTGCAAATACCGTTCAGATAGGAGGGGTAACTTATCCGTTAGGAGTATAAAATAATTAGAGTTTAGTATAAAAACAGCCCTTAGGAAGTGTAATAACTTTTTAAGGGCTGTTTTTATTAACGTTCGTTTGCTAGAAAACTACTTACCGCTGCACTGTAGCCTTTTAGTCCTTTAGCTCGTTTTATTTTTTTGTATTCTTTGTTTTTGCTTGAGAAGGCTGTGATGAAGTATTCCCAAAAATGTTGCATTTTAATAACAAGATGAGCTTCGCCTGATAATGCTTTTTGATACTCTTCCAATAGCTCATCATGAAAGGCTGCAAATAGTTCCATTCTATCCTCAGGGTACGAATTATTGTCTTGTTTTATCATGGTAGGCAGAAAAGGATCTGCAATCACACTACGGCCAATAAGCCATGTTTTTATGGTGGGGAATGTTTTTTGTAATTCTCTAAATCCCTCTACTGTTGTAATGTCACCGTTGTAATGTATTTCGTGGTTGGTGGCATTTAAGCACGACTCAAAAGCCTTTAAATCCACCATTCCTTTATACAATTGTTTGCCAAGACGTGGGTGAATGGCAATGCTTTTTAATTTATGCTTATTTAGTGTTGGTAATAATTCTAATAATTCGTTTGTATTTTCATAACCCAATCTGGTTTTTATCGAGATGTTGATGTCAGACTCAGCGCTTACCTTTGTTAATAGTTCATCAATGTCGGTTCCGTTTTTTATCAAGCCTGAACCAAGTCCTCGTTTTGTTACCATCGGATAGGGGCATCCTAGGTTCCAGTTGAGTTCTGTATAACCTAACTCTTGAACAAATTGAGCTACCTTCAAAAACTCATCCGCCTTATTGGTCATTATTTGTGGAACCAGATTGATATCTGTATTATTCTTTATTTGTAAGTCGCGTATGTTTGATGGTTTTATAATGCCTTCCCCGTTTAAACGTATGTAGGGGGCGTAAAACAGGTCTATGCCACCAAAGTGTTTGTTAAAGGTGTTTCTAAAACGATAGTCGGTAAATCCCTGTAAGGGAGATGATATGAGTTTGAAATCCATGATTTGTTTATTGAAAGTGAGTGTTTTGTTTACTCGACTGCAAAACTCCTATTTAAACGGGTAATGTCAAAGTGTTTTGTGTAAAAGTTGTGGTTATTTTGATATATTTAGCATTAAGCACGTTATTCTAAGGCTGATATTTCTGCATAAAAACAAAAGTTCTGTTTCTTTGTGTTTAGAAACAGAACTTTTATAATGTCATTCAATGATATTTAAAATTAACAAAGAAAATGTAGTTGCTGGCTATCTAGTTACTTAAAGTTAGGCGTACGTTTTTCAACAAAGGCTTTGTAGCCCTCAGTGGCATCTTCCGAATCGTAAAGTGGATCCACCAACTCTGTTTCTAAATCTAAGCCTTCTTGTACACTTACACCAGTGCTTCTGTAAACATATTGTTTAATGGCAGTCATTGCCATTGCTGGCATTGATGCTAGTTTTTGGATGTATTTATTCGTTTCTTCTTCAAAACTTTCCTTAGTGAAAAGTTGGTTTATTAAACCTAATTCATAAGCCTTTTGTGGTAGAATTGGATCTCCAGTTAACATTAATTCCAATGCTTTGCTGGCACCTATTAAGTTCACTAAACGCACTGCGCCTCCATTGCCTGGCATTAAGCCAAGGTTTACTTCAGGTAGTCCTAATAGGTATTTACCTTCAGCTGCCAAACGAATGTCGCAAGCCATGGCTAATTCTAAACCGCCACCCAAAGCATGGCCGCTTAGCAATACAACAAATATTTTAGGACTGCTTGTAATGCGTTGGCAAACCAAACGAGCTGCATCTACCATAAGTTTATTGGTAGCGGTGTCGTTAGCTCCAAATATTTTGATGTCAGCACCGGCCACAAAAAACTTTTCAGATGCACTTTTTATAACAACTACTTTTATATCCTTATCATTATTAGCTTGTTCAATGGTATTAGCTAATAGTGTTAAGATGTTTATTTCGTAACTGTTTGCAGGTGGGCGGTTAATGATAATGGTGCCAACTCTTCCGTTTTTTTCTAATTGTATCATCTTGTTTGTTTTTAATTATAGTGAAGTGTCTTTTATTTGTATGTAAAAGTATATATTTATATATGAATAACAGAATGTTGATTCGACAAATAGTGTACTTGTGTTTTTAAACAGGTTTAAGATAAGCATTATCAAGAGAAAGTCATCGACAACAGACTTAAGTGCTAATTTTTTATAATTTTACATCCCAAATGAAAGAAACTACTGTTATGAGTAAATACCACGCACCTGCGTTAGATAAAGGGCTTGATATATTAGAATACCTCTCTTTAAAGTCGATTCCTCAGTCACAATCTGAAATATCTCAAGGTATTGGTAAAAGTCCGAGTGAGATTTATAGAATGTTAATATGTTTGGAGGATAGAGGTTATTTACTTAAAAACTCTATTACTGGTGCCTATTCGTTGTCGCTTAAATTGTATCAAATTGCGCATCGCCATACGCCTATGGATGAATTTATTATGTGTTCAAAACCCATAATGGAAGAGTTGTCAAATCTCACCAATCAATCGTGCCATATGAGTATTTTGTATAATGGACAATTGATGGTGGTTGCACAAAATAGAGCTCCAGGTCCTGTTTCTTTATCTATTGAGGAAGGTGGGTTATTTCCGTTGTT
>QKIO01000265.1 GCA_003251015.1 Bacteroidales bacterium | reverse complement strand
ATCAGAAGCTGTTGGTTAATCTAGTAAGCCAATCATGGTGCCCGAAATATGGCTGGTCGCTTTTTCGGCTCGTTCTAGACCTTTTTTGTAAACAAATAAGGCCTTGTCGTACTGACTATCGTTTTCGAACGATAATCCCAGATTAATTAATTTGTCGAGTGTCGAATCTAAGTCCACCAATAAGGTGTCTAGTTCGTTTAGGTTGGTGTTCATCATCACATTTGTATTTTGGTATCTACAAATGTAATGTGCGTTAATTGGACAAAGGTTAACTGGGTGTTATGATGATGTTAAGGATTTGGTGTCGACTTTATCATCTACCTTACTGTAAAAACAGAATCGTAAGAAGTTAGAATTCGGTTTGTGACAATATACAGGGTTGTATAATTAACTCAAAATTTTTCGATTATTTACAATAAATGATTATGCTTTACTGGTGATGCGTTAACTTTCACAAAAAACATTGAACTTATTGATTTTATTGGCTTGCAGAGACATTTTTAATTTTTTGATTTGAAATGAAATATTTTCCAACAACAAAATCAAACGAACTCAACCGATTATAATCAAGTGATTTATCGATTGTAAACATTACAATTTTTTTTAGAATTTTATTTTAGCGCATCAGCAATAATTATGCTTAACTATTTTAGGTAGTATAATACCTCGTTGTTTTAATGGGGTATATGTTTTAGAGCTCTGCTGCAGCTAAAACTTTAGTGAGGTTCGGACATGTTTTTCTAGCTGGTTATTAAACATATGAGAGTGTCTATTTTGAGTAAATTATAACTTATGAATACTTTATATTTAGTAACAGCAACTATATATTAGAAAATAATTATATTTGATTAGAAATTTTTAATCAAAACCTATGAAATTTATTTACGTAACTCTTTTGTGTTTAGTGCCCTCTTTTGGGTTTGCTCAAACCGAAAATTTGGTGTCGTCTGCTGGTATTCATGCCATTGTGGACGATTTAATGGTGGATGTGTCCATTGGGGATGCTGTTATTGGCTCATTTAGCACTGCTGATGTGATTTTTAGTCAAGGTTATCTCATGTTTCCTAACGACGGAGCAATCGCGCCTACTATCATTCCTGAAAATCGAATAAAAGATTTTTCCATGTCACCCAACCCTGTGGCTGATATGACCCTTGTACTAGGCGTTGAGCCAAGTGAGACCTTGTTTTTATACGTGTATGATGTTCAGGGCAAGCTGGTTAATAAACATGCTTTTGTGCAATCAGACATTAATTTAAGTCAATTGAAATCAGGACAATATCTAGTTATTATCCGTAACACGGAGAATACTGAAATTTACAAAACCAAAATAATCAAATTATAAAAACTTACCGAAGATGAAAAAATTACTAATTCTGCTTTTTGCGGTGATGTGTGCCGTAGTATCTGCTCAAAACAAAGTGCCTCAGTCTATTAATTACCAAACATTAATTCGTAATACTGATGGAACTTACCTAGCCAACACCAATTTATCGTTACGGGTATCTATCATTAAAGGGAACCCAACAGGAACAGCTGTATATACCGAAACACATGCTGTGAGTACCTCTAAATACGGACAAGTAAATGTTAAAATTGGAGAAGGAAGCACCAACAATGTGTTTTCTACCATTGATTGGGGTTCAGATTCTTATTTTGTGAAATGTGAAATGGCTCTTTCGGGTGGTTCATATAAAGAAGTAGGCGTGACGCCTTTTAGCAGTGTGCCTTATGCCTTGTGTGCGGGTAGTGCTAAAACACCTACTGGAACGGGTATACTTAGTTTTGATGCCGATGCCCCAAGTGGTTTTGGTTTCTCAGGAAATACAATCACAACCACAAAAACAGTTGGACATTGGACTACTATGGCGCCTATGGGAGTTGAAAGAAGGTATGTTGCTGTAGCATCTGTTAATAATAAAATTTATGTTTTTGGTGGCGAAACCAACTTTGATTTTGCTAGTACTAGTGTTGAAGTATATGATGTTACTACAAACATGTGGAGTAGTTTAACTACAGTATTGCCAGTAGGTCTAACACTCGGAGCAGCTGCTGAATTAGGTGGAAAAATATACATTGCAGGTGGAATTGCCAAAGGAACGTCAGTGGGTTCTAATACTGTACATGTTTATGATCCAGATTTAAACAGTTGGGCGACCGTTGCATCTTTAAATAATGGTAGATATACAAACTCTTTAGTGGCATATAATGGAAAGTTGTATGCTATAGGAGGCACAAATTCAACCAGCAGTTCTACTGTAGTAACTGCTATTGAAGAGTATGATTTATCCGCTAACAAATGGACTGTGTTGACTAATATACCAAACGCTTTAGGTAGCTCTATTGCAACAATATTAAATGGAAAAATATATATTGTTTCTGGATCTACAACGATTGGTGACGCATCTAAAGTTCGATCTACAGTATTAGCATATGATATTACACTGAATACATGGGAAGACAAAGCTCCTATTTTAGAATCTCGCATAGGTCATACAGTAAGCGTAGTAGATGGAAAAATTATTGCAGTTGGTGGTTCTGGAATAAACGGATATATTGCATCAACAGAAATGTATAATGAATTAACAAACACTTGGCAAAAAACTGAGAATATTAGCAAAGCTAATATGGCATTAAGATCAACTGTGGTTGGTGAAGTGCTTTATATTGTTGGAGGTCTAAATGATATGTCTGGATCCATAACGAAAGTGAATACAGTTGAAAAAATGTCACTATCTAATCAAGAACAAAAGATGTATATTCATACGAGTAACTAGATCGTATTGCTGTTGTTAAAAAGAGGGCTTCATGAGCCCTCTTTTTTTGTTAATAATTGCTGGTTATTGGCTACCTTTGCCATAAATAGAATTTGCATGAAGACAGAAAAAGTCATATTCCTTACAGGCCTATTATCTGCTAGAGTTGGTGGCCTAGAAATTGGTAACTTAGGTAACTTTGCCATTATCGATCCTTTTATTGACAATCTAAAACTTGAATTTCCTGATCATAAAATCAGAACTTCTTTTCAATTATCAGAGCCTTATGAAACCGCGAAAGGGATTGTTTGCCTAAGGGATGATCGTTTTTGGAACTATGGTTTTTATACAGCAAAAGAGACTATAAGAGATGTCTTTAGGTTAATAAAGTTTAAGATGTACAGCTTAATTAATAAAAATAAGGCTGTCTCTGGCTTGAAAAAAAGCAAGTTATTAAGTGAGATTTGGAATGCTGAATTTGTCATTGATTTTAGTGGTGATGTCTTTGGTGAAAATGCAAAGTATAACGTGTTTCTCGAAGGCGCTGCAAAAATGTATTTTTCTTATGCTTTAAATAAGAAAGTGTTTATCCTAGCCAGCTCGCCTGGGCCATTTAAGAAGTTGTATAAAAAGATCATCCTCAAATACCTTTATCCCAAAGCTGAAACAATATTAAATCGGGAGCCTTTAAGTACAGATTTACTGCACTCATTGGGGCTGTCAAAGGAGTTGGTTAAAACATCTGCATGTCCGTCTTATCTTTTTAAAGGATACGATCCTGAGGTGACTAAACATTTAATAAAGAAATTTGATTTTAAAGAAGAAAAGGCATTGGTAGGATTTATTATAACTGGATGGAATATGCCAATTGCACCCTATAATAAACTCCCTAGGGAAGAGAGTGAACTTACAATATTTGTCGAATATCTTGCTTTCTTATACCATTCAATAGATGCAAATATACTTCTAATGTCGCATGCTAATGCCACAAGTGAGGATGGTCAAATGTGTTTAGGAAATGATTATTATATCCTAAAACAACTTTATGCTATGCTACCAGACAATCATAAACATCGAATAAAACTAATGGATGATGTATTGGATGCGCGTACTTCAAAATCACTCATTGCGAATTTCGATATGCTAATAAGTGGTCGCTTACATGGTGCCATTGCAGGTATTTCTCAGTGCATTCCAACCATGGTCATTGATTATGGGCATGAACCCAAAGCCCATAAAATTTTAGGATTTCTTAAGTTATTGGGAGTTGAGCGCTTTCTAACGGATCCAAATGATTTAGACACGATGAAAACGGTAAGTCTACAACTTTGGAACAATAGAGAAGCTATTAAAAGCGAGTTGCGTGAGAAGGTGGGTATTATCCAAGAACGGTCATTACTCAATTTCAAATCCATAAAAAACTTCTTGTAGTGAAGGTTATACTTCTAGGCATGGGTGGTCGAATTACAACTCTGGCAGTTGTTTCATTATGTGAAATGGCAGAGGTTGAGTTGTTAGCAATTGTGTGTCCTAAAAGCAGAAAGGGTAAAGTGCCCATGTTAAAACGATTAATGCTTAACATGCCTTCTTTTATTCAGAATAGCATTCGGAAAATAAGAGTTCGTTTTTTTAAAAAAGAGTATTGGCAGTTGCCAGATGTTTGTCTAAAATATAACATCGAAGTTGTGAAGTTTAGCAACATCAATAACGAAGAAGCGACTCATTACCTTAAATCAACCAATTGTGATTTAATAGTAATTGCCAATTATAATCAGATCTTAAAACCACATATACTTGAAATACCGCAATATGCCACCATTAATATCCATCCTTCCTTATTACCTGCTTATAGGGGTGCGAATCCTATTTTTTGGATGTTTAAAAACAATGAAACTCGCGGTGGTGTAACGATTCATATAGTAGATAAAAGCATAGATACTGGAGCAATACTTACGCAAGATAGCTTCTTGCTTGGCCGTACTGAATCTGTTTATTCGTATACGCTTAAATGCGCGTTGAAAGCTTCAGCTAGTTTGAAAAGTATCATTACTAACCTAAGTGTTAATAAAACGTTGGTTTTTACCAATCAACTAGATTCTGGTGTAAGCAGTTATCCCAAACCAAAGTCAGAGGATGGAGAGGTGTTGGTATTAGACGATTTGAAATTGATGGTTAGAAATATAAAAGCTATGAAGACTTATTTAAGACCTTTTATTATCATTCAATCTCAACGTTTTGTCATTAATTCGTTTAGCTTAAAGAAGGGGCGAAGAAAGCCTTCTATGTCAGAAAATAGAGTTGTCATTTCATCAAATGGACAATGTTTAACGCTAAAAGGGTTTATAGAGGATGGAAAAATATAAGATAGCTGCATTAGACACCGCTCAATATCAACATTGGGATCGGTTAGTGTCTGGTTCAATAACAGGAAGTCCCTTTGTTACTTCCTATTGGCTAAATGCTTATTGTAAGGCTTCTGGCGAGAATTTTGAGATTTTAGGTTGTTATAATCTGGAAAATGAGCTGGTAGCAGGTTTTGCTTTTATAAAGCGAACTAAGTTTGGGAGATTTAATTTGGTTGTTAACTTATTGGGCATAGACAGTCCATTAGTGTTTCAATCACGCAATACTAATCTTGAATCTAAGCGAGAGAGTTTTTACTTTGAAATTGCTAATCTTTTTATTTCTTACTTAGAAACTCATTATAATCATATTGAATTCTTATTTAAGGCTAAATTTTTAGATGTAAGGCCTTTTAAATGGCAGCAGTATGAGGAGGAGATTCGATATACTTATTTGGGTGCTATTGAATCACCCGAAATTATGTTAGCATCCTTTAATCCTGACGTTAGAAATAAGGTGAAGAAAGCTCAGAAATGTCCATTTAGAATAGATGTGTCGAGTACCTTACAGGAGATAAACATTAGTTATAGTCTTATTACTAGATCATTAGATAAAAACTCACAATCTCAGGTTTTTACAGAAAAGGGGTTTGCAAGTTTCTGCACCGAGTTAGCTGAATTAGGCGCTCTAACAGTGTATAATATTTATCTAGACAATATTCCAGTCGCAACCAGAGTTATTGTTAAATCAAGTGAGATTGCCATTGATTTTCAAGCAGGTGGTAATGAAGAGTATTTTAATACAGGTTTGAATCAATTACTCAGTTATGAGATTTTTAAAGATTTATTCGCTCAAGGTGTAAAAACCTATGATTTTAGAGGTGCCAATACACCATCGGTGGCGAAGTATAAGGCTGGTTTTAATTTTAAAGCAGTACCATATATCCTTGTGCAAAAGAATAAAGGATTGTTGTTTAACGCTTTAATGCAAGCAAAATTTTTACTTAAGTCTTTTTATGCTCGCTAAACTCAAACAGCTTTTTCAGGAATCGGTGCTTTATGGTGCTGGCAATTTGGTGACTAAGGCCAGTGGCTTATTGCTGTTGCCCTTATACCTGCTGTTTATTAGCAAAGAAGAGTTTGGTTTATTGACCTTG
>QKIO01000263.1 GCA_003251015.1 Bacteroidales bacterium | reverse complement strand
ACTAGAGCCCTGAACTATTGGAAAAAACGCTTGCGAATGGTTATATAAAGGGTCAGTCTCTTTGAATTGTTTAACGCCTCGAACCAACCAACGGTGCGTTAATTCCATCGAAGTCTTAGCGTATTTATACTCGGAATCGCCCGGCGGACATTCGTCCAATGCCATGATAATATCAGCACCAATGATTCGTTGGGTATTCACAACATTTTCAGGGGTAAACAGATGTTTTGATCCATCAAGATGAGAACTGAAAGTGGCTCCTTCTTCGCTCAGTTTTCGGTTGCTGCTCAGTGAAAAAACCTGATAACCGCCACTATCTGTCAATATAGGCCGATCCCAGCCGTTGAATTTATGGAGCCCGCCAGCTTTTCTTAACACGTCTAATCCTGGACGAAGGTATAAATGATAGGTATTGCCTAAAATTATCTGCGCTTTAATATCTTCTCTTAATTCCTTAAAATGCACCCCTTTTACAGAACCAACAGTGCCAACAGGCATAAAAATGGGAGTTTGGATAATGCCATTGTCGGTGGTTATCTCACCAACTCTAGCACTACTGCCAGTATCAGTATGTTGTAATTTAAATTTCATTCACGTGGTCTTTTTCAACAGGGCGCAAATATAGTTAATTTTGCTTGGCAGTGTGTTTTTTGGTTAATCAAACTAGGGGCTATTTTAAGAAGATGTTGTATAGCATAGTGATTTTTTTTTATCATGTAACAGCTATTATTGGTCAATGCCATAAAAAAGTTGCATTTTTGAACAAAATTTGAACTGTGATAAACGAAATTACGTACTCTCTTTCTGGTCTTTTTGTAGCTATTTGGATCTTTCAAATAGTTTACCTCCTGCGCTTTATGCGTCCAGTAACAGAAATTAAAGAAACGGAACGTCATGATAAAACGCCTCCCGTTTCTATTATTGTATGCGCAAAAAATGAGGCCGAAAACCTCGAAGCCTATCTACCAATCCTGTTTGCTCAGGATTACCCTGAATTTCAAATAGTGGTGGTGGACGACTGTTCTACCGACGACACCAGTGAAATATTGGCAAGATACAAACGTGAAAAAGAAAATTTTTACACCACAGCCATTCCTGCCGATAAAAAATTCTACCATGGCAAAAAATTAGCTGTAAGCATTGGTGTAAAAGCTGCGAAATACGAACATCTAGTCTTTACTGATGCAGATTGTTATCCCACCTCTTCGCAATGGCTTAAAGAAGTGATGCAAGGTTTCACCGAAGGAAAAGATATTGTTATTGGTCATGGTCGTTTTCAAACCAAACCTGGTTTTGTAAACCTTTTTGTTCGTTTTGAAACCTTCTGGAATGCCGTGCAGTATTTTGGCTTTGCACTTGCCGGCAAGCCTTTTATGGCAGTGGGGCGTAATTTAGCCTATAAAAAATCTTTATTTGTTAATGGGGATGTGTTTCGTAAGCACCTAACACTGGCCTCGGGTGATGATGATTTATTTATTAATTCTTGTGCCACAAAAACAAACACCTCCGTTGTTTATGCTTTCGATAGTCAAACGGAGTCTATACCACCGATAACCCTTTCTGATTGGACATTTCGTAAGGCCCGCCATCTAACAACGGCGCCATACTATCCGTGGCGTATAAAATGGTGGCTAGTAGCTGAACCTATTTCCCGTCAATTATTTTGGTTCCTTACACTAGGTTCGCTTTTTTTTCATATTTTTGTTTGGTATGCTCTATCATTATTCTTTTTAAGGATGATTTTACAGTATGTGATTTTAGCTAAAGCGGCCAAGAAAATGGGGGAAGGAAATTTATATCTGGGAGCCTTTTTGTTTGACTTTTTAGTGCCAATGATTGTGGCGTATGTATGGATTGTAAACATCTTTAGAGGTAAAAAAACAAAATGGAAATAAATCCTAACCTATCTGATAAAGGCCGTTACGACTTTGCCCTTGTTGAAGCGGCTGTTGCAGGTGATCAAAAAGCCTACGCTGAATTAATGGGGCGCTACCGCGATGCAATATATTTCATGTTGCTCAAAATGGTTAATAATAAGACAGATGCAGAGGATTTGACCATTGAAGCATTTGGAAAAGCCTTTAAGAACATCCAACAATATTCGCCTAACTTCGCCTTTAGTACTTGGTTGTTTAAAATAGCATCAAACAACTGTATTGATTTCTTGCGCAAGAAACGTAACAATATTGTATCCATCGATGGCACCAGTGAAAACAAGGAAAATGACAGTCCCATTCACCTAAGAGATACTACGCTTGATCCTGAAGAAACTCTTATTAAAGATCAAAAATCCATCTTAATGCGTACTGTGGTTAAAAAATTGAAACCACGCTACCGCATCCTTATCGAATTAAGATATTTTAAAGAATACTCCTACGAAGAGATAGCTGAAGAGTTAGATTTGCCTCTAGGCACTGTTAAAGCACAGCTTTTTAGAGCTAGGGAGTTGTTGTTTAACACCCTTAAAAATTCGGACGTAAAAAAACACTAAGTCAATGGCTGGCACAGGCGAAAAATCAATCGTTTGAGCTGATTTGCACTTAGGATTTTTTTGTGCGTTTAATTTCGAATTGTGTTGATAAATCATTTTCACAACATATTAGAAATACGTTGTGAATAATTAATTCTACTTTTTAGAAATGGAAATCATCTTAAAATACTTTCCTCATTTAACTGCAGACCAAAAGGACAAACTGACGCAGTTGAAAGATCTTTACATCGATTGGAATACCAAAATAAATGTGATCTCTCGTAAAGACATGGATCATTTTTATGAGCATCATGTGTTACACTCTTTATCTATAGCTTCCTTTGCTGAGTTCTCAGTGGGTACTACTATTTTAGATGTAGGCACTGGTGGTGGTTTTCCAGGCATTCCTCTGGCTATTATGTTCCCCAAATGTAAGTTTCATTTAATTGATTCTATAGGCAAAAAAATTAAAGTAGTCAGTGAGGTCGCAAAAGCATTAAAACTAACCAATGTAACGGCAGAACAAGTTCGTGTTGAGAATCACCCTGTAAAATATGATTTTGTGGTGAGTCGCGCTGTGATAGCATTCCCCGAATTTGTTAGCTTATGCAAAAATAAGATTAGCCCAACCCAACGAAATGCCATCACCAATGGAATCATTTATTTAAAAGGTGGTGATTTTGCACATGAGATATCTCGTTTTGGAAAACAAATAAGCATTATCCCTTTAAACACTTACTTTAAAGAAGAGTTTTTTGAGACTAAAAAGATAATCCACTTATCTATTTGACAAAAAAATAAAAATAAAATTTGCGTATTATTTTGGAAGATAAAAAAAACGTGTATTTTTGCAGTCCGAAAATGACACTATAAGATAATAACGCATTAAGATAAAAAAGTATGGCACAGAAGAGAACATATCAACCGTCGAATAGAAAGAGAAGGAACAAGCATGGTTTCCGCGAAAGAATGTCTACAGCTAATGGCCGTAGAGTATTAGCAGCGAGAAGAGCTAAAGGAAGAGCTAAATTAACAGTATCTTCAGAGCCAAGACATAAGGCTTAGTTTTTAGTTTAAAAGATTATAGGAAAGTAAAGAAGTCTTCAATGATTTCTTTACTTTTTTTTATGCCTAAAAATTTAAATACCCTCATTTGTAGATTTTATGCTATTTTTGCAAATACTAAAAACTATTTCATGTCGCGTTTAAAATCTTTTATTGCTAATCCTTTTGTTCAGCACCTCTTTCTTGCAGGCGGTGTAATCACCTTGTTTGTGGCAGCTGTTTTGTTAAGTCTGAGTGTGTACACCAACCATGGCGATCATTCTGAAGTGCCTGACATTAGAGGACTGAACGACAAACAGTGCGAAGGCATTGTGGTGCGTCGAGGCTTTCGTTACGTCGTGTCTGATTCGGTACATGTGGTAGGTGCTGCTCCTGGCGCTATCATCGACCAATACCCCTTACCAGGAGCTAAGGTGAAAAAGAATAGAAGCATTCATGTTACAGTGAATGCATACACCGTTGAGAAAGTGCAAATTCCAAATTTGGTAGACTATTCGCTGCGTAATGCTCGTGTTATGCTTGAGTCGTTTGGTTTGAAAGTGGGTAAGTTAATTTATGCACCAAGTGAATTTGTGAATTTAGTTTTGGGACAACACTACGAAGGTAAACCTATAGAGGCTGGAGTAGCTGTCCCCAAAGGTGCTGTTATTGATTTAATTATTGGTCATGGACTAGGTGATGTGAGAGTTAATGTGCCAAATTTAGTGTCGTTAGATTTAGAAAGTGCTAGGCAGGTATGCCAAGCAGCATCACTAAACTTAGGTGCCATTATTTGTGATGAAACCGTTATTACTCAGGCCGATTCTTTAGCTGCCTTTGTTATCAAACAACAACCCGATTCTTTTGCTGGCTCTCAACTTCAGCAAGGATCAACAATTGACGTGTGGTTAAGCAAACGAGCACCTCAAACCACTTCGTCTAAGGATGAAGAGGTATTTTAACTAATTGAAATTTTAAATAATTACTCCTAAATAAAATAAATGGCCGATTATAACGAGGATGAATTTGATGAGCAGGAAGAGGGTGAAGAATTATTCGAACATCATCGTTTTGTAGCCGACCCAGGGCAAAATCCGTTGCGCATCGATAAGTTTTTAACCAATCGCATCCTTAATGCATCCCGAAATAAAATTCAAGATGCCGCATCAGCTGGTAATATTAGGGTTAATGACGTGCCCGTAAAAGCCAATTACAAGGTTAAAGGTAAAGATGTGATTACGATGGTGATGTCGTATCCGCCACGCGAATTAAAAATTATCCCTCAAGATCTTCCTTTAGATATTGTTTACGAAGATGATGAACTGATTGTCATTAATAAACAACCAGGGATGGTGGTTCATCCTGGTCATGGTAATTACTCAGGTACGTTAGTTAATGCCCTGGCTTGGCACCTAAAAGGCCTGCCATTGTTTAATTCAGAAGACCCACGACCAGGCCTAGTGCATCGCATCGACAAAGACACATCTGGCTTGTTAGTGGTTGCTAAAACCGAATTTGCTAAAAACTTCTTAGCTCGTCAGTTCTTTGAGAAAACATCTACACGCACCTATAATGCGCTTGTATGGGGACAAATGGTGGATGATGAAGGAACCATTGAAGGCCATGTGGGTCGTAGTTCTAAAGACCGTCGTCAAATGTCGGTTTATCCCAATGGGGAGTTTGGCAAGTCAGCCATCACTCATTATAAAGTATTAGAACGTTTAGGATATGTAACCTTAGTGGAGTGTAGACTCGAAACTGGGCGAACACATCAGATTAGAGCTCATATGAAATTCATTGGCCATACACTCTTTAATGATGAGCGTTATGGAGGGAATGAGGTTTTAAAAGGCACTACCTTTACTAAATATAAGCAGTTTGTTCAAAATTGCTTTTCAATTTTACCACGCCAGGCATTACATGCCAAAACACTAGGTTTTATTCATCCACGCACCAACGAATACATGGATTTCAACTCCCCTATTCCTGAAGATATGGCGCAAGCCATTGACAAATGGAGAGGATACATCGTGGGACGTGATGATATTGAATAGGTTATTTTCTGTTAGTTAATATTAAATCTTTTTATACTTTTTGTCTTCTTGTATGAAAAAAAATATTGGAATTGTTTATGGTGGTTACTCTTCAGAAGTGGTTGTTTCGGAAAAGAGTAAAAACGGATTGATGAATTTTATTGATGAGCAGATCTACAATCGGTATCCTGTTTTGATTACCAAAGAGAAGTGGTGTGCTGTGGTAAATAACGAAGAATATACCATTGATAAAAATGATTTTTCGTTTGTTTTGAATGGCCAAAAAGTGAGTTTCGACTGTGCATGCATCACCATACATGGCACTCCTGGAGAAGATGGTCTTTTGCAAGGCTATTTTAATATGATTGGGATGCCATTTACGACTTGCGATGTGCAAGCGGCGTCTATTACCTTTAATAAATTTACTTGTAACACCTATCTAAAAGGCTTTGGCGTAGCAGTGGCAGACTCTGTGTTGTTGCGCAAAGGAACCACGTATAACGAAGCAGATATTCTGACTCAGGTTGGATTGCCGTGTTTTGTGAAGCCTAATGCTGGTGGTTCGAGCTTTGGTATTTCTAAAGTGAAGGACAGTAAAGACATTACAGCAGCAATAAAAAAGGCTTTTGACGAAAGTGATGAAGTGATTATTGAGCAGTTTGTCGCAGGCACGGAGGTAACTTGCGGTTTGTTTAAAGTGGGCGGTGAAATAACCTTATTGCCCATTACTGAGGTGGTGAGTCACAATGAGTTTT